>NZ_JBMGJV010000011.1:0-103188 GCF_051025295.1 Candidatus Dedyshia acidiphila
GGGGGGGAAACAGGACTCCGTATGCTGCGGCCCGGCAACGCACGCGGTGTGCTTTATGGTGGCTGCCTGAGCCTGCTGGTCGCCTCACTCGGCACGCCCTATGCCGCGCAAACTGAAGGCAAGCTGCTTTTCCTCGAGGACCTGGCAGAGAAGCCTTACCAGATCGACCGCATGCTGCGGCAACTGCGGCTCGGGGGCAAGTTTGACGGCGTGACCGGAATTATTTTTGGCGAGATGCTCGACTGCACATCACCCGGCGCGCCACCGGATCTGGCGGAGCGCGTCATCCAAAGCGTGCTTGACTGGTTTCCTGGGCCGGTCGGATATGGACTTCGCTCGGGACATGTGTCGCGCGGGAATGTTACGTTGGCCTTCGGAGTCGAGGCGGAACTCACGCTTAGCGAAGAGGCGGTTCTGCTTGAAGTGGGTGCCCGACCGTCGCTCCTCACACGTTCATGACAACGCAAACGAAGCATATTCATCTGATCGGGATCTGCGGCACGGCGATGGCATCGCTCGCCGGGCTGCTGCAGCTCCAGGGGCACCGCGTCACTGGTTCCGACGCCGCTGCCTATCCACCGATGTCCGACCTGCTGGCGCAACTCGGCATCGTCGTGAAAGAGCCATATGGCGAGCGAAACCTCGAGCCGCGGCCGGACCTCGTCATCGTCGGCAATGCGATCTCGCGGGGCAATGTGGAACTCGAATACGTGCTTGACCAGCGGATTCCGTTTCGCTCCATGGCACAGACGATCCAGGAGGAGTTCCTTGCTGGACGTGAGTCGCTGGTGGTCGCTGGAACGCATGGAAAGACAACGACGACGAGCATGCTGGCCTGGATCTATGAGACGGCCGCACGGCAACAGCAAGTGCCTGGTCCGTCTTTCCTGATTGGTGGTGTCGCGGAGAATTTCGGTTCCAGCTTTCAATTGCAGCCGAGCCGCAGCTTCCTGCTTGAAGGCGATGAATACGATACGGCTTTCTTCGACAAAGGGCCGAAGTTCATGCACTACTTCCCGGATTCGATCATTCTGACGCACGTCGAATTCGATCATGCCGATATCTATCGCGATCTGGATGCAGTGAAAACAGCGTTCAAACGGCTCGTGAACCTGGTGCCCCGGCGCGGTCGCGTCGTGGCTTACGACGCCAGCGCGAACGTGACCGAATGCGTGTCGCGCGCATTCTGCACGGTCGAGCGCTATGGACTGCAGGAAGAGTCGTACTGGCAGGTTCGCCATCTTGAGCACCGCGACGGGCGAACGCACTGGGCGCTCTTGCGCGCCGGCGAGCCGTTTCTCGAACTCGCGCTGCCGATGGCCGGAGAGCACAACGCACTCAACGCGACGGCAGCCGCCGCGCTGGCCGCCGGGCAGGGGATTGCTCCGGCCGCAATCAAGGAGGCGCTGAGCACCTTCCGCAGCGTCAAGCGGCGGCTCGAGGTGCGTGCTATCGAGCGCGGTGTCACCGTCATCGATGATTTCGCGCATCACCCGACAGCAATCCGCGAAACACTGCGCGCGCTGCGGTCTTCGTACCCGGGGTCGCGCTTGTGGGCGGTGCTCGAACCGCGCTCGAATACCCTGCGGCGTAATGTATTCGAGCGCGAACTAGTCGAGGCTCTCGCACTGGCGGATGAAGTCATCCTTGCCGGAGTCTTCAAGCAGGAGAGTATTCCGGAGGCGGACCGCCTGCATCCGGAAGGTGTGGTGAAGGCATTGGTGGCCCAGGGGCACAGCGCTGCTCTTGTTCCCAGCGTGGCTGAGATCGTCACACGCGTTGCTACAAATGCGCGGTCTGGTGATGTGGTCGCCATCCTTTCGAACGGCGGCTTTGACGGCATCTACGAGAAGCTGCCGCAACAACTTGCGGCAACTTCTCAGGCCTGAGGACCTGCACTCTCGCCTATGCGCGGACTTCTGCTTGTCTTGATTTGGACTTTGTTGGGTCTTCCCGCAGCGATCGTTGTGCTGCCCTGGACACTGCTCGCGCGGGACACGCGGGTTCTGCTTCGTGTGGGCTTCTGGATCACGCGGGCTGGGCTGCCGCTGGTCGGCATTCGCGTGGTGCTTCGCGGAGTGAACAACGTGCCGCACGGGGCTGCGATCCTGATGGCAAATCACACGTCGAACCTCGATCCACCGGCCTTTCTGCCGAACGTTCCGGGACGAGTCGTCATTTACCTGAAAGCTTCGCTGATGAAGATTCCGATTCTGGGCGCCGCGATGCGACTGGCAGGCTTCATACCGGTGCAGAGGGATGGCTCCGTCGAGAGCGCAAAGGCCAGCGGCGCGGCTGCCCTGAATGCGCTTGCGCAAGGCGCACGCGTGGTTGTCTTCCCAGAGGGAACGCGCTCGCGCGATGGTCGGCTGTTGCCCTTCAAGAAGGGCCCGTTCTTCCTGGCCATGGACTCAGGCGCGCCGGTGGTCCCGGTCACGATCACGGGAACTCATCAGATGTTGCCGAAAGGCAGCGTGCGGTTGCGGAAGGGCGCCGTGACGGTGACGTTTCATCCAGCACTCTTGCCTGGAGAGTTTGCCGACCGTGAAGCGCTGATGGCGGCGGTCCGGGCGTGGATCGAGTCTGGGCTCAACCTCGAACAGCTTTAGCTCGGGGCTACTTCAGGATGGCGTTGTATCCATCGGCGAGCAGGTGCTGCTTCATCGACTCTGCATCGGTTTTGTTGGTGAATGGCCCCACCTGCACGTGGAAGAACTTGTCTCCCGTCCCAGGCCGCACAGAGGGACTGAAGCCGCGCTTGCGCAGTGCGCCAGCCAGTGTCTGCGCATCCTCTTCGCGGCTGACCGCGGCGATCTGCACCATTACCGGATGGCCCGGCGTAGGGTCCGGCTGGGGCCCGGCATTCACATCGGGGATGGTCGCAAATCCGGCATGTGGCTTGGCGGGCAGCGTTGGACGATGGGCGTAGGGCACGGCTGTCAGAGCGGGGTTGCTGACCGCGGGCTCGACGACGCGCGTGGTCTTCGGTTCAGCTGGCGTCTTCGGTGGTTCTGGAGCAGTCTTCGCGCTGGCGGTGTGCTGTTCAGGGACAGCGGCCTTCGCGGCTGGCGCACTGGATGGCTCGGACGCGGCAGGTGCCGGGGCCGGGTGCGCAGTGGGGCTTGCTGGTTCGGGTGTGGCTGCCGGAATGGATGGTTTTGCTGAGCTGTCGTCGCTCTGTTCGTGCGTGACGACGGTGTCCGTGTCAGCAGCGGGAGTGTCCGATTTCGTAACGGAAGCAGGACTGCCCGAGTTCGTGAGCGCGGTGAGCGCTGCTGGCACGTGCGCATTGCGCCGTCCCATTGAATAGCCGAAGCCAAAGAAGATGCCGCAGATCAGGACGACGCCGAAGAAGATGCTGAGCAGCGAGCCGATGCCTAGCGTCAGGTCAGTACCTGATCGCGGCTCGTCCGGATCGACCTCGTCCATCAGGGAATTCATGCTGGCTCTTCGTGACTCGGTGGCGGTGGCGGGGGTGTCGGTGGAACAGTCGGTCCCACAGGTCCCTGCACCGTTTTATTGAACAATGAGATTAACTCGATGGGTAGCGGAAAGACGATGGTCGTGTTCTTTTCGGTACCAATGTCGGTAAGGGTCTGCAGATACCGCAACTGTAGCGTGATAGGTTGCGTGGCCAGCAGGGCCGCGGCGTCGACCAGCCGCTGCGACGCTGCGAACTCGCCCTCGGCATTGATGATTTTGGACCGCTTCTCGCGCTCTGCCTCGGCCTGCTTGGCCATGGCGCGCAGCATGCTTTCGGGCAGATCTACCTGTTTGACCTCAACACTGGGCACCTTCACGCCCCAGGGCGCGGTGTGCTTGTCGAGGATTTCCTGGATGCGCGAATTCAGCGAATCGCGGTGACTCAGAAGTTGATCGAGGTCGACTTCGCCGAGCACCGAGCGCAGTGTGGTCTGTGCGAATTGTGAGGTCTGGTAGACATAGTTTGAGACCTCGATCACTGCGCGCGCCGGATCGATCACACGCATGGTGATGACGGCGTTCACCTTCAGCGTGACGTTGTCGCGGGTGATGATGTCCTGCGGCGGCACCTCGAGCACTTCCTGACGCAGCGAGACGCGCACCATCTGGTCGAACGGCCGGAAGACGACGATAACGCCCGGTCCCTTCGGTGGCGCCAGCGCGCGACCGAGCCGGAAGATGACTGCGCGCTCGTACTCGCGCAGGATTTTGATCGAGCCGAGCAGATAGAGGACAACAATCGCGATCACAACCAGGGCAAACATGCTCATCAGGGTTCAGGCCTCGCGCGAGAAGTGTACGCCCGCCGCTGCGGGTAGAGTGAGTTAGGGCCGGGGAAGTGGCTCGACGTGCAACGTGAGTCCGTGAATGCCGGTGACGCGGACCTGCGCATCGCGGGCGGCGGGCGTGGTGCTCTGGGCCTCCCAGATCTCGCCATGCACCATCACCTGACCGTTGGGCTCGAGCGGCTTGAGCACGACCGCAGTCTGGCCGAGCAGAGCATCGATGCCAACCATGGACTTGCTGCGACGTGCCCGCAATGCAAGCCGCAGCAGGAAAACCGTGATCAGGCCGAAGCCGACACCGGCAGCGAGCGCCGTGGCGGGATGCACGCGCAGCTCGGGCACCGGCCCGTCTACCAGCGTCATCATCCCGAGGACCAGGCAGACGATACCCGCGGCGGCGAGAATGCCGTGGCCCGCGAACTTCAGGTCCAGCACCATGAGCGCTATCGCGGCGATGAGCAGAAGGACGGCAGTGTCGCGCACCGGCAGCAGGTTGAGCGCGAACAGCGAGAGCACTACGAGCAGCGTGCCGAGGGCGCCGGGAACGATGGTGCCCGGCACGTTGAACTCGAGGTAGATCAGCAGGCCGCCGAGCACCAGCATCAGGATGGCGAGATCAGGATTGATCAGCACGTCTAGCACTCGATCACGCAGTGTTGGGCGAATGGAATCGAGAAGCGCGTTCCGCGTACGGAGCGCCGTCTTTGTCCCGTTCAGACGCGTCACGGTGCGGCCGTCGATCTCACGCAACAGGGCATCGCGATCCGGTGCGATCACGTCGATCAGACCGAGCTGACGGCACTCCTGCGCGCTGTAGGACTTCGAGTTGCGCACCGCATCTTCCGCGGCCTGCGGGTTGCGGCCGCGCTGCGCAGTATAGGAGCGCAGAAACGCGGCAGCGTCGTTCTCGAGCTTCTGCTTCATCGTTTCGTCGATCTTTGCGCCTTCGACAACCGGGTGAGCTGCGCCTGCGTTCGTGCCGGGAGCCATGGCAGCGATGTCTGCTGCCTCGAGTAGAAAAAAACCAGCCGAGCCGGCGCGTGCGCCCGTGGGAGCCACGTAAACGATCACCGGCACGGGCGAACTGCCGATGTGGCCCGCCATGTTGCGCATCGAGGTGAGCAGGCCGCCGGGCGTATCCATTTCGATCAGCACCGCGTCAGCCTTGATATCGGCGGCGTGGTTCAACGCGCGCGTGACATAGTCATCGCTGATCGGTTGAATGGTATCGACCAGTCGCACGACCACGACCACTGGACGCGCGGCATGGGCCCGCACGCTGGTGGCTAAGAGCAGGACCAGCAGGAGCAAGCCGAGCGCGCGGAGCGCCTTCATGGGTGAACCGGCGGGGGTGGTGGTGCCGGTGGGTTCAATGCCTGCTGTAGACCGTGAGCATCGCTGTTTGCAGGCTCAAGCTGCAGTGCACGGCTGACATCGTCACGCGCAGCGGGAAGCTGGCGTGCCGTGCGGTCAAGCCGAGCAAGCGTCAGCCAGGCGGCGGCGTTCGGCTGCAGCTTCAGCGAACTTTGGGCCTCTGCGCGCGCCTGGGCATCATCGCCGTTGCGACGCCGTACCTCGGCCAGACCGGCGTGAGCGTCCGCGTTGTTCTGGCTGGCGGCCAGGGCGAGCTGGAACTCACGCTCGGCTTCGAGCATGAGACCGCGCCCCAGATAAGTTCGCCCCTCTTTCGCCAGAATCGCAGCCTGCTCCGCGGGTGGCAGTGTCGCCAGGTGCTGTGCTTCCATCTCTTCCAGCTCGGAGGCGGCCTGGCGGAAGGAAGCGTCGTTGTAACCGCGCTTGATACGCTCCAACGGCAGGCTGCGCGCGCCGCCTTCTGTGCCGGGATCAGGCGTCGCACTGCCCGGGTAGGAAGCCGGAACCGCTGCGGCAGGCTGGCGCAGCATGGTCTGCAGCTTCGCTGCTTCTGTATCCTGCGGACGGAGTTTCAGCGCCTCGGCCACTGCATCAAGCGCATGCTTCGTATCACCGCGCCGCGCCAGTGCCAGCGCCAGGTTGAATTGGTAGTCGGGATCGTGTGGGTCGGCGGCGATCGCTTCCTGAAAGAGCGCGCCACCATCGTGGCCGCGTCTTGCCGCCGCAACGCCCTGGTTATTCACGACCTCCGGCAGTGGCAGTTGGCCAGCGACGAAGGTGAAGGCGTCTTCCGCCTGATCGTAGTGACCGGTGTAGAAGAAGGAGAGTCCGCGGTAGAACTCTGCCTGCAGCGCCGCCCGATCCGTCTTCTTCAAATGGCCAAGCGACAGCGCCGCTGCGTCATACTGCTGCTCGGAAAAGTAGGTCATCCCGAGCGCGAGCCAGGCCGGGGAGTAGCCGGGGTTTTCTGCAACCGCGATCTTCAGGTGACGCAGCCGCTCCGCCGGATTGCCCTCGATGATGCCACGAATGTAATTCTCAAAACCATTCAGGTGCAGGCTCGATCCGGCAGCGAGAAAGCTGCTCTCCGGCAACGGAAATTTCAGGTCGAGCGCACGGGCCACCTGCCAGGACAGCGAGTCGAGCACATCCAGCATGTGATCGAGTGCGCCATCGCGCACCAGCGGTGCGCTCAGCTTCAGTGCGTTCACATCCAGCATCTGTGCTGAGACGTGAAGTGTCGTGCCCTGGAGGCTGTACGAGCCAACGATCACATCGTCTGCATCGAGCGTCTGTGCCAGCCGGACCGCGGTGGCACGCGAGGGCTGGAAGCTCTGCGGTAGGCCGAGATGCTCCAGCGCATACTGCCGGTCGTCGCGGCCGATCACGTCGAAGCCGGACGCGCCCAGTCTTTGATTCATCGTCTCCGACACTGCCTCGCTCACCCAGTCGAGACTCGCCTGCCCGGTGCGGTTGTCGAACGGCAGCACCATTACGAGGCGGTGGTGCAATTTTGGCGGCAGGGTCGCGGAGTCGGACGCGGCCTGCGCGTGCGCGGCCGTGGTCGTGAACAGGAGCCCGGCGCAGGGGAGTAGCCCGGCCAGCAGCACGCAGCGCAGTGAGAGGGAAGGGGGCACGTTGCGGTGATTATAGTGCTCGGGCGCGAGGCATTCGCATGGCCCAAAAGGCGTTGCCCAGTGACTGCAGTGCCGTTGTCGGGATTCAGGACTAGTGCAGCGACGCCTGCTGCGGACGATCGAAGTGAACCACCGCCGCCCAAAGCCCTTCGCGCTCTTCCCGCCAGACCACGGTTCCGCCGAGCAGCCGGGCGATCGCCTCCGGCGACAGGTCCTGGTGGAAGCCGAAGTACTGGCGATCCAGTGCCTCGCTGCGATGGCCGAGCAGAAATGGCAGGTGCGGCGGATCGTACTTGGTCGAGAAGATCAGCCCGACGCTGAAGTTGTCGCGCACCGCAGCGGCGCGAGCGATCTCCGGTGCGGAGAAATCATTGATCGTGACCACCGGGATGGCCGTCTTCATGTAACCGAGCTCCGGCCGGGTCAGCTCATCCGAAACCGGCCATGCTGTGAGCACCGTCTGGTGCGGATAGCGCACTACTACTTGGTGAATGGCATGGCGATCGAGCTGGATCGCATCGGCATAGGTCAGGTTGTCTTCCGGAGCGAAGCGGTAGGGCGGGTTGAAGAACAGCCCGAGCACAAACGCGAAGCCAGAGAGCGCCACCAGGCCTCCCCATGCGGGCACGCGACGCCAGAAGGTGGCAACACACAGCAGCAGCACCAGCGGATACAGCGGGAGCAGGTAGCGTGTGAGCAGCGCACCGCCCAGCACGGAGAACACGAGCCAGTTCGTCACCACCGCGTAAGCGAGCGGCAGCCATGCACCCCGCGCCAGAGCAGGCCGTATCGCTCCTCCCGCAAGCGCACGAGGCACAAGCAGGAGCGAAGCAAACGCGCACAGCACCGGCACGAACAGATTCATATGCGCTGTCAGGTGCAGGGCACGGTGCAGCAGCGCGGCAGCCACGCGCATTGGCGCCAGCGTTGAGGTGGCGTTGTAGCGCAGGTACTCCGGGTTGCCGAAGATGTGACCCGTGCGCCGCCAGTGGTACAGATACCAGCCACACAGTGGCAAAAGGGAGGTGAGCAGCACAGCCGCCCGCTCGAGTGATGGAGGCCTCCGCCAACGTGACAGCTCGTACAGCGCGAGCGCAACGGGTGTGACGATGGCCGTCTCTTTCGAGAGCGCAGCAAGTGCGAAGCACACTGCTGCAAACGGCATGCTCGAAGAGGTCTGGCCTTCGTCAGGTTCATTCAAAGGTCGCGCCGCGTAAAACGCGAGACCCCATACCGTGAACGCGGCAGCCATCAGGTCCGCATGCGCCAGCGTGCTCTGCGCAAACCAGACCGGGTACAGCGCGGTGAGCAGCGTGGTGGCAACCGCGATCGAGAGCTGGCCGGTGACGCGCAGGGCGAGCCGATACACGCCGAGTAGTGCGAAGGACGCGATCAGCAGCTCAGCGAAGCGCGTCGTTGCGGGAGCAAACCCCGAAAGCTTCCACCACAGCGCCAGATACAACGCGGGCAGCGGCGGGTGCGCATTGGTCAGCGTGCTGTAGGGGATGAGCGTGCCGGTGCGGAAGAGGTCGTAGGCAGCCGGGATGTAGTAGCCCGCCTCGTCCCAGTAGTAGGGCAGGCGCAGAAGCGAAGCATGCGACAAGTACAGCGCGACAAAGATCAGCGGAAAAACCAGCCGAAGCGGGAAGGGACG
Source organism: Candidatus Dedyshia acidiphila (assembly GCF_051025295.1). Lineage (NCBI taxonomy): Bacteria > Pseudomonadati > Acidobacteriota > Terriglobia > Terriglobales > Acidobacteriaceae > Candidatus Dedyshia > Candidatus Dedyshia acidiphila. The sequence continues at coordinate 8,934 of NZ_JBMGJV010000011.1, forward strand.
GTGGTGCGGCGCGGCGGACGTCTGCTGTTCGGTTTGTCTGCGCACGGAAGGGAGGATCAGGTCGCCTCCACGGTGACGTTTCGGAGAACAGGGGAGCAGCAGAGGGCGATCTCGAGAGAAGCGCCCTCGCCGTCTTCCCAGGTTAGTTCAGCGGACGCGGACCAGAATTCGAGACAGGCTCGAGCGAGATGGCGCCGAAGGCCTGCTCATACTGGGCCAGATTCTGACCCAGCACGTTGAACAGCGCCTTGGCCTGCTGCGGGCTGAGGTAAATGCCCTGAAAGCCCTTGATCGTCACCTGGTCCGGCGAGTCCTGGTGCGCGGTGCCGAAGGAAAGAAAGAAGTCCCACACACTGGCGCGAACCTGCACGCTGTTCGCATAGCCCTCGCGGTACTCCGGTGCTTCCGTCACTTGAATGCGGGGCTGATTGTTCGAAGGATTGTTGTCTGCCATGCCTGTACTCGTCTGCCTGCCTGTCTGGGATTGCCCTGATTGGAGAGTTGCTGCGAACGCGGGTGCGAAACCCCGCATCAGCCTGCTCGAACCTGCGACCAAGCGATCACAGGATGAACTCAGCGCCGCTCTCACCGCTGGATGTCTGCAACGGCTGGGCTACGCAGACGAGTATAGGGGAGACGGGCGAGTGCAGGCCAACCCTGGTGTTGCTGGGACGCATGGTGGGTCACCTGTTCACTCCCCTGGAGATCATGTCGAAAGCAAGTGCCGGCGATCCGCAACAAAATCCGGGAGCTACGCGCGTCGCAAGAAATGACTCAGCAGGACCTGGCGGATCGCGTGGGTGTGACGCGCCAGACCGTCATAGCGATTGAGCAGGATAAGTATCGCCTTCGCTCGAAACCGCATTCAAAGTTGCGCTGGTGCTGGGTGTGCCCATCGAGCAGTGCTTTTAAATACGACCCGCGCGGCAAGCGCTAACCGCAGGATGCTCGACTTTGCGGTGCCGCTCTTTCTGTGACGCTGGTGCGAAAGGGGGGACTCGAACCCCCACGAGTTACCCCGCCAGATCCTAAGTCTGGTGCGTCTGCCAATTCCGCCACTTTCGCAATGCTGCTGCTTCCTGCCAGTAGTTATATCAGGCCGCTACAGGCGCGTCGTAGTCCTCAGACGTCCCCAGCTACGCAGCGAAGGAGTCGTCTGCGGATGGGTCCGGGATCGTCGAGGGTGGGTCGCTGGTGGGGAACGAATCGGCGAGCGTCTTGTCGAGCATCTTCTCGCGCAGGCTCTCCTGGTCTTCGACCGGGCGCTGCTCTGGGTCGCGCGGCGTCTGTTCCGCGGCTTCAGGTGTATGCGTCGTTTCGTTTTGCATTGGGCGTCTCACTCAGTCAGATGGCGTCGCATCGTCCGGCGTCACCTGCAAGTCATGTCACTGAGACGGTTCTTCGACCTTGAGAATGCGATCGCCCTTTACATTCGTCAGCTTCTGCACAATGCCGCTGGGCCAATGGACCTCGACAAATGATGCAGCGGTATCCTTGCCCAATCCGAAGTGCGCGCGCTTGTCGTTCGACGAAAGATAGCTGCCCGCGCTTGAAACGGTGACGCTCTGGGTGCCCATACTTGTCGTGACGCGCACCTCTGCGCCAATGCCGTCGCGGTTGCTGCGGTGCCCGGTCAGCGCGACTGCGAGCCAGTGATTCGTCGTCGGCGTTTCATTGTGCAGGATGTACGCGGGTCCATCGTTGGTGGTCACCACCGCATCAATGCGGCCATCATTGTCCAGATCGCCGACCGCCATGCCCCGGCCGGCCCACGCCTGCTGAAACACCGCGCCGGACTGCCCGGAGACATCGACAAAACGCTTGCCGGTGTTGCGAGCCAGCAGCATCGGCTCTCTATAGCGCAGCTGCGGAAACGTGAGCTGGATCGTGTCCAGGTCGTGGCCCTGCGTGACCAGCAGGTCTTTCAGGCCATCATTGTCGTAGTCCACGAAGTGGATGCCCCAGCCGGAATGCAGCAGGGTCATGCCGCCGATGCCGGTCATGTAGCTGTCGTACGTGAAACTGCCATCGCCATTGTTGCGATACAGCGCGTACTTCTGGTTGGCTAAATTGGTGATCACGAGATCCGGCAGTCCGTCGTTGTTGTAGTCCTGGAAGTCGACGCCCATGCCCGCGTAAGTGCGACCATCGCCATCGACCGCAATCTCTGCCTCGAGACCTGTCTCTTCAAACGTGCCGTTGCCTTTGTTGTGGTAAAGAAACTCCACCATCGAATCGTTTGCAACGACCAGGTCGATTTTGCCGTCGCGATCGAAGTCGGCGAGCGCGATGCCCAGGCCCTTGCCGGGCTTGTTCAGGCCGGCTTTGGCTGCCATCTCGGTGAAGTGGCCATTGCCATCGTTGTGATAGACGAGCGCGCTGATCGGCTGGAAGACATCGGGATGGCAGTACGCTCGGTAGCCCTCGCGATGCTCACCGCAGTAGACGTCGTCGAAGTCCCACTGCACGTAGCGCAGCACAACAAGGTCGAGCCGCCCATCGTTGTCCAGATCCACCCATGCCGCCGAGGTGGACCATCCACTGCCGCCCGTGGCGGAACTCGTGGTCACATCGGTGAAGGTGCCGTTGCCGTTGTTGTGGTAGAGATGATTGCCGCCGTAGCTGGTGACGTACAGGTCTTCGTAACCGTCATTGTCATAATCACCGGCGGCGACGCCCAGGCCGTAGCCTACACCGGTCAGGCCAGCCTTCTCCGTCACGTCCTCGAACGTGCCGTCCTGCTTCTGGTGATACAGACGATTCCAGTACTCCGGCCCGGTCTTTTGCGGGATCGTCCCTTTAGGGGTCGGATCCGTGATGGGAGCGCCGTTGACAAGCAACAGATCGAGCCGGCCATCGTTGTCGTAGTCGAACAGCGCGACGCCGGAGCCCATCGTCTCCAGCAGATACTTCTTCGCCGTGTGCGAGGCGCGGTCCGTAAAGTGGACGCCAGCTTTCGACGTGATGTCGACGAAACGTCCGGGAACGATCTGGGCCTCTGGCGCGGCGTGCGCTGGCGCAGCAGGTGCCTGCGCGAGTGAGGAGTGCGCAACACAGAGCAGAACAAAGCAAAAAGAAAGAGGAAACGCGCGCATAGCCGTCGGCTCCGGTGAGAACGCTCACACGGCAGCAGGCTCCACCATACGTCAGCCCGGGCGCGGACGGCTATCCATCGTTCGGTGGTGACCAGGCGCCGACCATGCGCTTAGCAGATGGCCAGCCCGCCCTCCGATAGCATGGACCCATGATCCACGTTTCGACCGAGGCCCTGCTGTTCGACATGGACGGCGTACTCATCAATTCGATTCCGGCTGTGGAACGGGTGTGGTCACGATGGGCCACGGAGCGCGGCTTCGATGTGCACGAGGTATTGCGGCGTGCTCATGGACGGCCCAGCATCGAGACACTGCGCCATCTGATGCCGGACGCGGACCACGCGGCAGAGAATCGCGTCATCGAGCAGGCCGAGATTGATGATGTCGACGGCATCGTTCCGCTCCCCGGTGTACGTGAACTGCTGGATGCGCTGCCGCCGCATCGCTGGGCCATCGTGACCTCGTGCACGCGCCCGCTGGCGGAGGTGCGTTTGCGTGCTGCGGGCCTGCCCCGGCCGGACCTCTTCATCACGTCGAACGACATCACGCGCGGCAAGCCGGATCCCGAACCGTACGCAAAGGGCGCGGCCGGGTTGGGCTTTCGGCCGGAGCAATGCTGCGTGCTCGAAGACGCGCTGGCTGGCATCACCTCTGGTCGGCGCGCTGGTGCGCGCGTGATCGCCTTCACCACGACCGCTGCTATCGAGGATCTTGTTGCAGCCGAGCCGGATTGGATTGTGAAGGATGCGTCGTCGATCCGTCTCGACCGAAGTCAGCCAGTGCTCGACCTCATGCTCGACGAAGTCACCACGCCGCAGCGAATACCTGCGCATTCAAACTAGGTCGCGGTGAGATAGGTCGAGTAGGGGCGATCGCCAAGGCTGGTGAACGGGACGAAGTCGATGGCACCCTCTCCTGTTGTGACGCGCCAGTGGTCCGCAGCCACTCGCCGCGCCTGGAGAAGCTGTTCTTGCGTCACCGAAGGCCGCCTCTCCCCCAAGGGGAAGAGCACCAGCGGCCCGCGCAGGAGCGCCACCACCTCTGGATGATGAGCGTTAATAGGCTCGAGCCGCATTGCCATGGGCAGCTTCAATTCGATGTGATCACCCGAATGCCAGCGCCTTTCGAGCACGGCGAAGCCGCGCTCCCTGCGGGCTACCGCTGGTTCCCCATTGATCCTGAATGCGGGTTCAGCGGCCCACTGCGGCACGCGCAAGCGAATTGCGAAGTTGACCGCCCGGCTCAGCGTCAGCCGGATCCGAACGTCTCCTTCGAGCGGATACGCGTGCTCCTGGCTGAGCGACGCGCGGACACCCTCCTGCTGCCATGTCACTGAAGAAGGCACGTATTGCACAACGTAGAGTCCACGCTCGTCGCGCAGATAGGTGCTGATCCGGTAGTCCGCCGCGATCTGCGGCAGCGTGCCACTGCAGCAGGGAAAGCGATCGTGGTGGTAGCTGCGCTCGCCGCGATTGCTGTAGTCCGCGTAGTAGAAGGCGTGACCATCGCGCTCGAGCGGACGCGCCCCGAGCACCGTGTTCCACTGCACGCGCTCCATCGAATCGCCAAAGCGCCCATCATGCGTCACCTGCAGCAGGTAGCGGGTCAGCTTGGTGTGCGCGTATGAGCCGCAGGGTGTCTCGAAGCTGTGATGAGTGTCGCTCAGGCTGGTGAAAAGGTCGTCGCTCGCGGGCCTGCGAAGTTGCTCGTCCGGACCCCAGCCGCCGGTGACATAGCTTTGCTGGTCGATCAGGTCGAAGCCGTGCAGCGCAGCGCGCAGATGCATCGCGCTGCCGTCTGCCATGGCAGCCTGCATGGCAGAGCAGAGCGCGTTCACATGGCTGTAGGCATGCTGTCCGGCGAGCGCATCCTCACCAAGCGCGAGTGGCCGGAACAGCCAGTCGTCGGCAAGATATCGTCGCGCCAACTCACGATAGCGCAATCCCGCGCCACGTTGCGCTGCCAGATAGAGGTTTTCGGGCAGCGTGTAGGGCTCGTCCCACGTGTAGGACTCGTCGTTGAGCGTGCTGCCCTGGTGATCGTGTCGCCAATGCACGCCGCGCTGCACCGCATAAGCAGGCAGGTGCGGCAGAGCGATGTCCGCAGTCTGCGCAAGAGTCTTCCACGCGTCAGGATCCTGCGCGAACTGGTGCGCATCGATCAGCCCGCACACCAGCTTGTCGAAGGTGTACGCAGGGAAGCGCGTCCTGTCGTAGAAAGCGCCGGCATCGGGCGACTGCAGCGTCTCGCGATAGAGAGAGGTGAGCCGTCGCACACGCGCGCGCACGGCCGGGTCGCCGCTGGCTGCGTAATCGCGCGCCAACGCAGATAGCCACTGCCCGAAGGCATGCCCGGGAGCGAACCCGGAATTGCCCAGTTGCGGGTCGTAATCCGGGTTCCAGCTGTACCAGCCGCCCAGGGACTCACCCGGCGAGGGCAGTCCCGTTATAGCGCGAAATGGTTTCAGCAGGCTGTCGTCGTCGAGCGACATGAGCACGGCCCGCGTGTTGCGCACCTGCGCCTCGTGAGGCGGGCTGGTGAGAACGACATCGCGATACGGAAGCACCTCGAGGAAGCGCTCCGACGAGAGCGTCTCTTCCTCCTCCGCGTGAAGCGCGCGCGTGCCCGCCAGCTGCATCACCAGCGCCGCGGCTGCGCCTTTGAGCACGCTGCGCCGGCTGGGCTGCGGAAGAACCGTCATCGCTCTCTAGTATGCTCCTGCGAGACCGCAACACGGAGTGTGGGCCAGGGAGCGCTCTGTCGAGAGCATCTCTTGTGAAGAGGATCGTATGCGGAACAGGAGCCTTCGTTGACACAACCCGACGCCAGCGCGATGAACCCGGCCGAGGCTGCCCAGACACGACTTGGATCCGAACTGCGCAGAGTGAGCTGGGAGGACGCGGAGTGGCGCGCCAGTCTGCTCTGCCTGCCGGCAGTCGCGATCGGACTGGTCGGGGCTCTGGCTGCTGGACACCGGTTCGCGGCGGTGGTAATCGCCGGCAGTGCGCAATCCGTGGGGTTTGGTTCGTTTCAGCGCCGGCTCTGGTTCCGCGGCGGACCGATGGTGCTGGCCACCCTGGGGATGGCTCTATCTGCAGCAATGGGGGAGATAGCCGCGAATGCCCATTGGATCCTGATTGCTGCTGTCACGTTCTGGGCCTTCTGCTACGGCATGTCGAATGCGATCAGCTCGCCAGCGTCGTGGGTTGGGCAGCAGTGCTGCATCTTTCTTGTCATCTCGAGCTACGTCCCAGGCACAGTGCACCAGGCCGCCATCCGCGCCACCGGCGTGCTGACCGGGGGCACGCTTCAGTTCTTAATGATCCTCGTGCTCTGGCATTTCTTCCGTCCGGCGCGGACCACCGAGTCCGATCCCGTCATCCACGCTCCAGGGTGGCAGCGGCGCGCTATCCTCAGCAATCTCACCTGGAAGTCATCCACCTTCCGCTACGCACTGCTGCTCGCGCTCACCGGCTTTATCGCGGAGACGGTTGCATTGCGTGTGCCCTTCGGCAACAGCTATTGGATCCCGATGACGGCGCTGATCATCATGAAGCCGGATCTCCTGCTCACGAATGCGAGAGCGATCGCTCGTCTCGGCGGCACGCTGGTCGGCGCAGCGTTGGCCACACTGCTGGCCGTCGTGCTGCAGCCGACTGGCATCTGGCTCAGTCTGCTCGTGATTGTGTCGGTCTATTTCAGCTATGCGCTCTTGAATGTGAACTACGCGCTGTATTCCATTCCGCTGACCAGCTACATCGCCTTCATTGTCGCGGTGGGACGTACGCCGGAGGCGCGCACTGCGGAAAATCGCGTCATCGCAACTGCCATCGCGGGCGCGATCGCGATGCTGATCCATACGCTCTACGTGCGGCTCGAGCTGAGGCGCCTGGCGCACGCGCCGCTCCCACAGCTTCAGTAGCGTCGGATGTTGCGCGGGTAGAAGGTGAGCTGCGCAGAGATGCTGGTGTCGCTCTGCGCCGAGTTGTTGCCGTTGGTCAGGAAGGGCGCCTTCCAGCGTTCATACTGCACCCAGGCATTCAGCTCGACATCCTTGCCCAGTCGCTTCACTGCATTCACGGCGAAATCGTTCTGCGTCGTGCCCATCGGAACGAAATCATGCGGCGTCTTCACGTTGCGATACTGCAGCTCCAGCCACTCGTTGCCGCTGAGGTGGTACGTGAGCCACGCCTGCCCGCCCTTTGCCTCGCGGCCTATCCAGTCGCCGAAGACGTAGCCTTTATTCGTGTACGCCTGTTTCTGCACGGCCTCCCAATACATGAAGCTGCCGCCGACACTGCGATGCGTCGGCGGATCCGTCGAGACCGCCTCCGCACGGAGTGACCAGCGCGGCGCACCAGGAAACTGCGAAAGATATAAGCCGGGACGAAGCGCCGAGCGGCGCGGCGCGCTCAGGGGAGTGACGTCGTCGTGCGACTCCGAGTCGCTGTAAAGGGTCAGATACTTGCGCGCGAACGGGAGGCGGTACGAGAAGTTGAAGGAGCTGAAGCGCGCGCCGGGATCGTTGCGCCCGATCTTCTCTGGAAAGGTCGTGTCGCTGATGTCGAAGAAGCCCTTCAGGAAGGTGTGCCACGTGACCGGCTCGTGACCCTTCCCACCGAAGACAATGGTGCGCTCGAAGCCGAACTCGAAGTTCTCGGTTGGCCGGAATGAGAAGCCCTCCGAATGCGTGTAGTCGGTATTCGGTGCGGTGTGGCCTTGCAGGCTGCCGTACAGGAAGTCGTAGCGGATGGGACCGAGCACGCGCGAAACCAGAGGAATGTACAGCGGCTCAACCCGGTTGACGCGGAGTGAGTAGATGTTCTCGGCATTGTTGCTGTAGCCCATGCCGCCGCCGCGTCCCGGGCCCCACCAGTCGTCGCTCTTGCCGATGGAGATCTCATGGCTGGCGAAATTTGCCGCAAGGTAGGCCTCTTGCACGCGGATAGTGTTCACGCCCTCGACCGTCTGTCCGTAGGGCAGCGTCGGATTATAGGAGATGAAGGGAGCCGTATCGGTAACGCTTGCGAAGTACCCTGCCACCGGCGTGGAGTAGCCGTTGAAGGCAGGCGCATGCTGAAATTCAGCCCGAATGTAGCCGGAGTAGCGACCAAGCGTGGTGCGCGCGCTCGCACCCGTGATGTTGTTGAAGCCCTCAGCGTAAGGACGGCCGTAGTCGTTCACTATGGTGAGTCCGGCGTGGTAGCTGTCACGCAACGGCTGGCCGGTAATGCCGAGCACCCGGGTGTACACCGACTCGATCTCGGAGTGGCCGCGATGCGCGTCGACCGGAATCTCCAGGTCGGGCGCGAGTTCGTGGCTGAGTGCCTCGTAGATGTCGACTGCCTCCTGGTTCCCGCTGTTGTAGATCTCCCCCGAGGACTGGTCGAGCATGTGGGCGACACTGGTGCGCGTGTAGGGCCGCATCCCGAGAAATACCGTATTCAGATAGCCGAGCGAATAGAGCCGAAGGATCTGCGGGTACATCCAGCTGTCAAGCGGGATGTACGTCGAGCCCAGGCTTCCGGAATAGCGCATCGGCCGCGCTGGTGGCAGCGTGCGCGTGAACTGCACGGGGGCCTGCTCGTCTGTCTTCGCGGGGGCCGCGGGCTGCGCGCTCGCAGCCGGAGCACTCTCCTGCGGGGCTGGGGTCGCGATGGGAGCCTCTATCGATTGCCCGGCGAGCAGGGGAGCACTCGACGCCAGCAGGAGAAGAACGAAACAACCTTTACGCATCCATACCTCAAAGGAGACGTGACGCGGATCACGCCCCGGGTGCCCGAGCCACACACCGGCCCCGGCTCACGCTCGCGGACAGGCTGTGTGCTGGCTTGGGTGACTGTTGTAGAGTAGATCATTCGTGTTGCCCTTGAGGAAAGCCGGAGCGCATTCGTCGCACAGAACACGTGAAGGCGAGAGGCGATCCTGATGCAGGCCACAGCACGCCAGGTCGCGACAGCGCAAGCCCGTTCAGGCACGCTGCAGACTCGCTCGATCTTTTTGGCTCTGCTGATCGGCTTCCTGTTTCTGCTGCCGCACATCGCTGGCATCGCAACCGCCGGTAGCTTTCGCGCCTACACGCCCTTCTCTGTCATCACTCCAAGCAACGTCATCTCGGACGAGAGCTTTCTCTACGGCGCTCAGACCAACACCATGCTCCAGCAGCATCGCCGTGCGGATGATACGGATAGCTGGGAGGGGCGGAATACGTGGTTTCCGTATTCCTTCCTGCCAGAGTCCGTGGAGGCCGTCACCGCAGCCGTTCTGGCGCCCGGCCATCCGCGCACTGGACTGAAGCTGGCACAGATACTGTTTCATTTCGCCTTCCCGGCGATCATGGCGGCATTGCTGATGGCGCTGTTCGATCTGCCCGAAATACCCACGTCGCTGGCTGCGCTGCTCGCGCTTACGGTGATGGTGGCCTCGTTCTCGGCGCGGACGCTCACCGGCAGCGTGCTGGCGGTGCTGAGTCATTCTGGCGGAGCGGCCTTTGCAAATCCATTGCAGGCCTCCCGCAACCCCAATCCAAACGTATCGTTTGTCATCGTGCTGGTTGCGATCTGGCTCGCCGTGCGCGCGTGCCGTTCCCTCAGCAACCGTAGTTTCGCAATCGCTGGCGTAGTCGGCGGCCTGCTCTTCTACTGCTACACCTTCTATGCCATCGCCTGGTCGGCAGCATGCCTGCTCTTGGCGCTTGCGTCGTTGGTGCCCGTTCTGCGCTTGCCGCGAGGCTTCCTTCGCATGCTGGCCGCGACAGTCGTCACCGCATTGCCTTATCTGGCGTGGGTCCATGTCTCGAAGCGCTCCGGCGTGTATGTGCAGCGCACCGGCCGACTGGGAATGGTCTACTCACATCGCCTTCCACCGGAGTCGCTGCACACCAGCCTCGAGTTCGGCATACCACTGTTTGTCCTCCTGATCACGTGGCTGCTGGTATTGCGCCGCCACGTCCAGCAAAGACCTGGAGGGGAGAACGCCTACTCCGCCATCCTCGTCACCACGGCGTTGGGCCTCGGCGGCATAGCAGGGCTGGACATGCAGATCGTCACCGGCTTCAACGTCCAGGCAGACTTCCACTACACCCATATGGTGATCCAGCCCGCCGCCGTGCTGATCGTCGCCCTGCTGATCGCGTGTCTCCTCGGGCGAAGAGGCGCGCGATGGGTGGCGATTCCGGGCTTCGTGGTCTTGTGGATCGCCTGTGCCCTGATCGAGGCGCACGCCGGCATCGCCTCGGCGCCTTACCAGCAACTTCCCGCTGGCGATGCGGTGCTCTTCGACTGGCTGGAGACGCACACCCGGCCGGGGGACGTTCTGGCGACCACCAATCTTCGACTTTGCATGGAAACGCCTCTGTTCACGCACAACCGGCTGCTGGTCGCGAATGGGACGCGGGCCTCGGGGAGTGACGAACAGTTGCTCGAACGGCTGCTCGTGGCCAATCGATTGAGCGGTGCCACGGAGCAGCAGGTCAGGGCAGAGCTCGCTGTCGGCGATGCATTGCCCGACGCGGTGCCCTTCGAGACGTACGGCACATATCTGTTCGAGCAATCGCCGCTGCTCAACCCCTACACGCACTACTTGACGGATGCCGCTGTGGCCTCGGCACTCGAGCAATACAGCCGCTTGAACGTGGACAGGGAACTGACACGGTATCGTGTCGATTACCTGTACACGGAGCACGGCGGATCACCGCAACCTGGCTCCGCGTGGCAGGCCGCTCCGGTGCTCGAAACACCCGGGGGCGGCGTGTTGTGGCGCATTACCAGACGCTCCTGAGCTGCCGTCCGGTTCCGGACATGCGGGACGCAGCACCGAACAGACCCTCGCGCAAATCATCGCCTCGTCCATTCTGAAAGCTATGACGTAGTTAGGGTTATCGGGGGCTCCCTGTTGGCGCGAGGATTGCTTCAGTCGCTCCTGTTCGCTTCAGGACACGTAAGGGGCGCCCATGCAGAGTCTGTTCAGAGATATCCGTTACGTTCTCCGCTCCCTGCGTCGCTCACCTGCGTTTGCCGTGGTGGCTCTGCTCTCGCTCACCATGGCCATCGCTGCCAATGTTGTTGCCTTTGGCGTACTGGACGCCCTCATCATTCATCCGCTGCCCGTGGAGCAGCCGCGCCAGATCTACACAGTGCAGGGCAAGGAGACAGGGAACCTGAATGTCTCCTATCCGGACTACCGCGACATTCGCCGGCGGCTCGGTGGCCAGGGCAGCACGTTGCGCGATGTGGCGGTGGCGCGCATCGTCCATTTCGGCCTCGATCAAGGTGCCGGCGCGCAGCCGGTGTGGGGCTATGAGGCCAGCGGCAACTACTTCTCGCTGCTCGGCGTGCGCCCGGTGCTCGGGCGCTTCTTCGAGGACACGGACGAGCACGGTGTGAACAGCGCGCCGTACGCGGTGCTCAGCTATGCCGCATGGCGGAGTCTGTTTGCGGGTGACCACGGCGTGGTTGGCCGGACGGTCCTGATCAACAAGCATCGCTACACCCTGCTCGGCGTCGCCCCGCCCCGGTTCGAAGGCACCGAGCGCTTCTTCGCACCCGTGCTCTGGGTCCCGATGATGAATGCACCCCAGGTGGAGGGCTTCGACTCACTGGAGGCACGCGGGACTCACGGGCTATGGGCCATTGCGCGGCTGAACCGCGGAGCGACTGTGGCGCAGGCCAACGCGGAGCTGAACAACATCTCGGCACAGCTTCGCCGCCAATACCCTGCCACCGACCATAGCCTGACCTTGTGCCTGACCAAACCCGGGTTGCTGGGAGATCTCCTGGGCGGCCCGATGCGCGCGTTTGTGGGAGGCATCCTGCTGCTCGCCGGGCTCGTCCTGCTGGCGGCCTGCGCCAACCTTGGCGGGTTGATCGCGGCCCGCACCGCCGAGCGCACGCGCGAGCTCGGCATCCGGCTGGCCATCGGCGCAAGTCGCACGCAACTCCTGCGAAGCCTCTTCACGGAGACGCTCCTGACAACCCTGCTGAGTGCGGCGGCCGCATCTCTGGTGGCAAAGCTCGTTCTGCACGCGCTCACGCGGTTCCGGCCTGCCATCGGACTACCTATCCAGGTCGTGGTCGACGCCAGCCCGCTCGCCTATGCCTTCGCCCTCACCGCGGCCGTGACCAGTGGCGTGCTCCTCGGGCTGCTTCCGGTCCGTTCGTTATGGCAGATCGAACCTCAACAGGCGGTACGGAGCAGCCCCGGAGTCGCCGTCCACGGACGCCGCCTCGCCCTGCGGGATGTGCTTCTCGTGCTTCAGGTCGCGCTGTGCTGCGTCCTGGTGACAGCCTCGCTCGTGGCGCTGCGCGGCCTCCGCCATGCCCTGACCACGCCATTAGGAATCCGTCCCCAAGGCGTCGTCACTGCTACCTTCGATCTGCACCTGGCCGGCTACTCCGAGCAGCAGAGCGCTGCGATTCAGCGGCGCATTCTCGATGCTGTTATGCATCTGCCCGGCGTCATCGATGCTGCCTACGGCAACACGACCCCCCTAAGCCCAGACACTTCGACCACCGCCATCTACCCAGTGGGTACGGTGGATTTGGCCCGGCAGCACCCGGTTTTCGGAGCGAATTACTTCGACATTTCGCCTGGGTACCTCCGCACGGCAGGCACCCGGCTGCTCGCTGGCCGGGAGTTCACCTGGCATGACGACGCCAAGGCCCCTCCCGTGGCGATCGTTAACCAGACCTTCGCTCGACGCCTGTTCGGAACCCGGCAGGCGCTCGACCGCCGATTCGTGCAGGGAAATCAGACAATGCGCATCGTGGGCGTGGTCGAGGACGGCAAGTACAGCACGCTGACTGAAGACAGCATGGCGACCCTGTTCATCCCCATCCAGCAGTCGCCCAGCTCGGAGACAGCGCTGCTGGTGCGTGCTGCGCCCTCGGCAGACAGCATAGCGCCGGCGATCCTTCACGCACTGCAGGGGATCGATCCCGGGCTGCCGATCACCGCGATCGGCAGCTGGCAGGCGCGCCTGCAGTCGTTCGTTCTGCTGCCTGCGCGGGCTGCGAGTATCGCGCTCGGTGTCCTGGGTTCCCTCGCGATCATGCTGGCTGCCACCGGCATCTTCGGCCTGGCCAGCTACACGGTCGGCCGCCGCATGCGGGAGTTCGGCATACGCGTGGCACTCGGTGCCCAACGTTCGGAGGTGCTCCGGGCAGCGCTGGGGAGGGTGGGATGGCTGCTCGGATTGGGTTCGCTTGCCGGCCTCTTATTGGGTACCGCCGCCAGCCGCATTCTCACCAGCATTGTTCTGGGGGCGCAGGGCGCCGATCCCGTGGTGTTGACCTCCGCTGCTGCGGTGATGGTGGCCATCGGCCTCCTTGCGACGTGGCTGCCGGCGCGGCATGCACTGGATGTCGAGCCGGCACAGCTGCTCCGCACGGATTGACCGTACACCAGGAGCTGATCCAGTGCCGCGCTGGGAAGTTCCGGCCCCGCGGTCCCGACGGCCCTGCCTAATCCTTCGACCTGATCCCCTTTTTTGCGTCTAACAAGAAGTTGGCACAGGGTACATTCGTGTGCTGCAGAGCCGCACCCGGGGAGGGCGACGCATGGGGAGATTGGCAGAGATCAGGCGACGTGTGAGGTACAGCGGGCACCTGCTGTGGCGTTCCGCGGTGACTCCGATGCAGGGGCGACCTCAGGAGCCGCGGCTCGTCGCGCCGGATGAACTGGGCGTCACCTTCATCGGCCATTCGTCGTTCCTGGTGCAGGCCGCGGGCCGCAATCTGCTGTTCGACCCCGTTTTTGCGCGATTTCTGATCCTGCTGCGTCGCCAGCGGCGCCCGGGCGTCCGCGTCCGCGATCTGCCGCCCATCGATCTCGTGCTGCTCTCGCATGCCCACATGGATCACCTGAACCGTCCATCGCTGCGGCGGGTCGTGCAGGAGACGCTGCGACAGACCGGCAAGGCGCCAGTGGCGGTGGTGCCCCGGGATGTCGGCGATGTCCTCCGCGGCCTCGGCTTCTCCCGCATCATCGAGCTGAGTTGGTGGGAGCGTTGCGAGGTAGCGGGGCTGACGATTACGCACACCCCGGCCCGCCACTGGGGCACCCGCTGGTTCATGGATGGGCACCGCGGCTACGGTGGCTTCGTGGTCGAGGGGGGCGCACAGCGGCTCTACTATTCGGGCGACACGGCTTACTTCCGGGGCTTTGAGGAGATTGGGGAGCGACTGCGTCCCGAAGTGGCGCTGTTGCCCATCGGGGCCTACTCACCGGATAGCTACCGGAGTGTGCATACCAGCCCGGAAGATGCGCTGAAAGCGCTCGAAGACCTCGGCGCGGCGCATATGATCCCGATGCATTATGGAACGTTCTGGCTGTCGCACGAGCCGATGACCGAACCTCTGCCGCGACTGCTGCGCTCAGCCGAACAGCTGGGATTGCGCGACCGAGTGCTGCCACTGCCGGAGGGGGAGACAGTTGTGTTCCGCCCCGGCGAAGCACGGCAGAGACCGCGTCACCCACACCTGCAGGCCAGCCTCGCGGGAGGCTGAGGGCGGGGGGCTATCTCACGCAGTCGTGAAAGAGGGCAGGCTCAGGATGCCTTGCCCTTACGGGCCGAGCGAGCCAGGTCTCCGTCCTTGTCAAGGAAGTAGAGGTAGCCCTTCTCCCGTTCCAGCCGGGTTTCGGCGACGACCTCTTCGGCTCCCTCGCCCGTTTTCTTCTTCCGGGCGACGTTGCCGTCCTTGTTGATGAAATAGAGATACTGCTTGTAGTCCCGCTCCAGCCCCAGGTGCTTCACTTTGTCTGACATACGGCAACCTCGCAGGTTGGGATGCTTGCTGCCTGCGACCGACAACCGGAATCAGCGAACCGGATGCAGCGTCGCGCTGGCGCGCTGCTCTTCAGCCTTCCGCGCCTGATCTTCGAGCGCCTGGGCCTGTGGCAGGTAGTTGATGGCCTGACTGATCATGGGGTCCCAATTGGCCCGAACGCGAAGCCCCTGTTCCTGCCCGAACTGGCTGGTGAAGATGTCGGCCTTGATATTGGCCTTGATCCAATCCGAGACGCCGGCGATGTCCTGCTCGGTGAAGGGAACCTGCTGGCTGTTCAGGAACTGCCGGAACTCGTTCATCACCGCGTCATCGACCTGGAAGTTGCGATCGACGGTGCGGTTCGCCAGGTAATGGCTCGCGAAGTTGAAGAAAATGTAGTGCTCGAGCAGCGAGTCCTGGAAGTGGTTGGACTTCGGCGTGTCGATCTTGTCGTCCGGCGTGATTCCGCCGCCGCCGTAAACGGTGCGGCCGGAGTCGGTCAGCTTGACCTCGCGGTTCTTGTCTTCGCTGGCGGCCGGCTGGTCATGGTTGTAGTAGTAGTCGTAAAGCGACACGCCCTCGTAGTTGCGCTGGATCAGGCGTCCGCTGGGCGTGTAGTAGTGATAGGTCGTCAACGCCAGGCCGCCCTGGGACAGCGGGTAGACGGTCTGGACCAGACCCTTGCCGAAGGTGGTTTCTCCGACGACGAGAGCGCGGTCATGATCCTGCAAGGCGCCGCTTACAATCTCTGCCGCCGACGCGGTGCCATGGTTCACCAGCACGACGATCGGGAAGGTGCGGCCGCCATTGCCGTGGGTGGCGCGCTGGGTCTGCTCGGGGTAGGCGCGTCCGCGCTGGGACACGATGACCTGGCCCTTCTGCAGGAACTTGTCGCAAACCGAGACTGCCTCGGTCAGCAGACCGCCCGGATTACTGCGCAGGTCGAGCACCAGGCCCTTCACCTGTCCGAAGTTATCGAGCGCCTCGCCGAGCTCGCGCCCGGTGGTCTCCTGGAACTGCGTTATATGGACGTACGCAATGCCGGGACGGATCATGTACGCCAGATCGAGGCTGCCGTGCGGGATCTCGTCACGGATCAGGTCGAACGTGAGCGGCTTCGACTGGCCGAAGCGGCTGACGGTGACCCGCACATGCGTGCCCCGGGGGCCCTTCAGCATGTTGGCGACTTCCGTCGAGTCCATGTTGTCGGTCGACTTGCCGTCAACGGCGGTGATGATGTCGGCCGGGCGCAGGCCGGCACGGAACGAGGGGGTGCCCTCGTACGGAAAGAGCACGACGATCTTGCCGTTTTGCGGCTGGATGGTCATGCCTACGCCGTAGTACTTGCCGTGCTGGTCCTCGCGCATCTTCGCGAAGGCCTTGGGATCGTAGAAGCTGGAATGTGGATCGAGCACGCGGAGCATGCCCGGGATCGCGCCGTCATAGATGGCACGCTCGGCCTTGTCGCCGGTCAGCGGCTCGGCATAGTTCTGCTCGACCAGGCTGTATACGGTGGTGAAGGAGCGCAGATCATTGCGCAGAGCAGACTCATCCGCCTGCGACTGGGCGCCTACCGTACGCTCGACCAGTGTGCCGCCAGCTGCGCAGGCGGCGAGGAAGACAGCAACGAGGACGGCGGAACGGCGGGGACTGGGTGCCATAGGTCAATGCCAGCGGCAGGGATGTGCGATTCCGCAGTCCTTGCGCATCAATTTAGACGCGAGTATAGCATCGCGGGTAGCAGGCCTGACCCCTCCATGGCTGCCACCAAAGCAGCACTGGCGCGTCAAAATGACGTATGCCAGCTCGTCTGGACCGGCCGAGGATCCGGGTGTCCCGCTCCTGTTTGCCACGGCCTCGGTCGTCCTCCCAAGGCTCCGGTCCCGCCGACCCGAAGCAGCGTGCATGCACTCTGCTTGATGAGTACACTACGCGTAGGCGCCCCGTTAGCCATGGACCTGTTCGCACCTCAGAGCGGACGGTCTGGCTTCAGTACGCCCACCCAATCGCCGAGATTCCGTCAGCCATGCGCCGCCGGCATCCTCGTTGTCGCAGATTGTCGAGAGGTTCATGACCATTCGCCGTTCCGATGTCTTTGCCTGGCTGCTGGCCGGCTCCCTGCTGGCTGCAAGTCCCGCCCTGGCGCAGAAGAAAACCAACAAGCCGCTGTCGCCCGAGCAGCAGGCCGCGCGTGAGAAGTTCGATCCGCAGGCCCAGCAATCGTCTTTCGGCGGCAGCGTGGTCGAACAGCGTGTCGCGCAGGTCAATGACCAGATCATCACGACCTCGGACTACGACCGTGCGGAGGCGCAGCTTGAGCAGGAAGGGCAGCAGCAGGGCTGGAGCCCGCAGGAGCTCGAAAACCGAAAGCGCGATCTGCTGCGGGACCTGATCGACCAGCAACTGCTCCTGTCCAAGGGCAAGGACCTGGGCATCACGGGCGACAACGAGCTGGTGCGCCGGCTCGACGAGATCCGCAAGCAGAACCACCTCGACACGATGGAAGACCTGGAGAAGGCCGCCTCTTCGCAGGGCGTGTCCTTCGAGGATTTCAAGCAGACGCAGCGCAACAGCATCATCACGCAGCAGGTGATCCGGGAGCAGGTGGGCCGCAAGCTGCAGATGACGCAGTCACAGTTGCGCCAGTACTACCAGGAGCACCTCAACGAGTTTACCCAGCCGGAATCAGTCAAGCTGAGCGAGATCCTGATCCCGACGACGGGCGACGATCCGGCCAAGCTGGCCGCTGCCAAGGCAAAGGCCGATGAGCTGGAAGCGCAGCTCAAGGCCGGTGCCGACTTTGCCCAGCTCGCCAAGGCCAACTCGGGCGGCAGCACGGCAGCGCAGGGTGGCGACCTCGGCGACTTCAAGCGAGGCGCGCTGGCGAAGCAGCTCGAGGATGCGACGTTCGCACTCCAGGCCGGCCAATCGACCGAGCCGATTCGTACCCGGCAGGGCTACGTGATTCTCAAGGTGACGCAGCACACGCCGGGCGGCGTGCAGAGCTTCGAGTCGGTGATGCCGCAGGTGGAAGAGGCGGCCTTCATGGGGCGCATGCAGCCTGCACTGCGCGACTACCTGGGGCAGCTGCGCGAGAACGCCTACATCGATGTCCGTCCCGGCTACGTGGACAGCGCGGCGGCGCGCAATCCGGTGAAGCCGCTTTATAGCGCTTATGCCCCGCCTGCGCCGAAAAAGAAGCCCCATTTCACGCGGACCCGCTACTCGGGCGCGCAACGCGGCCGGCATGCCGGCGCCACCGCCGATACGAGCACGACTGCCGCGCCAGCAGCGGGAGCGAAGACAGCCAACGATGCGACGGCAGCCCCGGGTGATACGACAAAGACGGCCAACGGGACCACGGTCGCGCTTGGCGGCAGCGTACCCCCGGCAACGGCGCGTCCAGAGCGCCCCGGTAAGAAGGAGAAGATTCGCTTCGGTCAGGCGCCGCGTGAGGCTCTGCCGCCCGCAAGCACGGACAAGAGCCCGGATGCAGCGGCTCCCGCCGATGCTGCTGCAGAGCAGGCGCAGGTCGCCTCCGCCTCGAGCTCTGCCAATACAGATGTTCCGGACGCCTCCGCAGCGCCAGCGACCGATCGCAAGACCCGCTTCGCTGACCGTCCTCGTGTGCCGAAGTCCAAGAGGCCCAAGACAGCGGACCAGGTCGAGAATGAGCGCACGGACAAGCCCACTGCTGAAGAAGCGGCGGCACAGAAGACCCAGTCCGCGCCGCTGGGGCTAGCCGGAGACACGGCGAAGAAGAAGAAGGCGCCCCGGGTGAAGGGCGACAAGACGCGCTACTCGGACGAGGCAGGCAAGCCGAAGGAAG
Organism: Candidatus Dedyshia acidiphila; assembly: GCF_051025295.1. Classification (NCBI taxonomy): domain Bacteria; kingdom Pseudomonadati; phylum Acidobacteriota; class Terriglobia; order Terriglobales; family Acidobacteriaceae; genus Candidatus Dedyshia; species Candidatus Dedyshia acidiphila. The sequence goes on from NZ_JBMGJV010000011.1 coordinate 27,623, forward strand.
AGCCTGCGCCAGCACCGCAGAGCTCCACGCCATCGCCGCTGGCTACGCCCGGAACTGTGCCCACCAGCAACCCACCCGCAGACGCAACTCCGCCCGCGCAGGGCACGCAGCCGCAGCCGTGAGCCGCCTTCGGTGAGCGAGGGCACGCTGCTCCCCACGGCCAGCCGCGGGAAGAGCTTCTTCATCGCAGACGCGGCTGCGCGCATGGGCAGCTTCGGGGTGAAGAGCTTCTTCGCGGTCGCCTCTCGCCAAGATCGCCAGCAGAAAAGCGGTGCCAGCTTCTGCACGCTGCGCCTGTCTGATCGCACGGGGCAATGCGAGGCTGTGATCTGGGACGACGCCAAGCCGCAGGTCGGCCCCTTTGCCGTCGGCGAAGTGGTTAAGCTCGAGTTCGACATCTCCGCGTACAGTGGCCGACCGCAGTTCGTCGTCAAGCGGCTCCGCCGTGCCGAGCCGCACGAATATCTGCTCGCGGACTTCCAGCCCCACACGCGACATGAGATCGACGAACTCTGGCAGCGGCTCATTGCCTCTGTCGATAGCTTCACCGATCCGTATCTGCACGCGCTGCTGCGTGCGTTTCTTGACGATCCCGCGATCGCAGAGCGGCTGCGCGTTGCACCCGCGGCCAAGCAACTGCACCATGCCTGGATCGGCGGCCTGCTGGAGCACATCGTGTCGCTGCTCGAGCTGTGCGATCGTGTCTGCCCGCACTACCCGCACCTGCATCGCGACCTGGTGCTCTCCGCCGCGGTGCTGCACGATATTGGCAAGCTCGAAGAGCTGAGCTGGCAGCTGAACTTCGATTACACACTCGAAGGCCAAATGCTCGGCCACATCACGCTGGGCATCGCGATGATTGAGCGCAAGGCCGCGACTGTCACTGGCTTTCCTCCGCGCCTGCTGCTCATGCTCGAGCACATCGTGCTCAGCCATCACGGCAAATACGAGTTTGGCTCGCCCAAGCTGCCTATGACGCCTGAGGCGATGCTCTTCCACCAGCTCGACGACCTGGACGCGAAGATGTTCCTGGTGCGTAGCGAGCTGGAGCGCGGGGCCGCGCAGGGCAAAGGTGCCGGAGAGATGACGGACTGGGTACGCGCACTCGAGCGGCCGCTGCTGAACACGCATGCCTTTCTCAACGAGGCTGCAGCGGGTGGAGAAAGCATGGAAGACGCAGTACCCGAGGAGCGACCGGATGCCCTACCTGCTGAAGACTGAGCCCGACGCGTACTCCTTCGACGATCTCGAGCGCGATCGCGAGACGACCTGGGATGGCATCAAGAACGCGCAGGCGCTGCGCACGCTTGCCGGTATGAAGAAGGGCGACAAGCTCGCCATCTATCACTCCGTAACGGATAAGGCCGTCGTGGGTACGGCGAAGGTGATCTCGGTCGATGCCGCCGATCCCCGGCAGCCGGTCGTGCGCCTCGCGCCGGGCAAGCGGCTGAAGCAGCCAAAGACTTTGGCCGAACTGCGCGAGGCGCCGCTGTTCCAGGGCTCGATCCTGTTTCGGCAGTTCCGTCTCTCTGTCGTGCCGCTCACGGAGGAGCAGTACGAATGGCTGCTCTCCTGACCAGCGCCGATCCTGACTGCACCTGCATTTACAATCGAATTTTCCTCAGGAAGGTCCATGCTCCGTTTCTCAACCGCGGGTGAGTCGCACGGCGAAGCGCTGATTGCGCTGGTGCAGGGCCTGCCCGCTGGCCTCGAAGTTGACGAGTTGGTTCTCAATCGCGAGCTCTGGCGGCGCCAGCAGGGCTACGGCCGCGGCGGCCGCATGCGCATCGAGACGGACACGGTGCACATTCTCTCGGGCGTTCGGCATGGCCGTACGATCGGCGCGCCGGTCGCGATCCAGATTGCAAATCGTGACTGGAAGAACTGGGAAGAGATCCTGCCGGTTGCAGCAGGCGATCCTGCACTGCACAAGGCCGTCGCATCGCCGCGGCCCGGGCACGCAGACCTCGCGGGCTCGCTCAAGTATAACTTCAAAGACGCGCGCTACGTGCTCGAGCGTGCCTCTGCGCGTGAATCGACTGCGCGGGTGGCTGCTGGCGCGCTCGCGAAGACGCTGCTGCGCTTCCTCGGCATCGAGGTGCTCAGCCACGCTGTGCGCGTGGGCAGCGTAGAGGTGGAGGAGCCGGTCGCGTGGGAGAAGATCGCCGCGCTGGCTGATCGCAATGACGTTCTGCTGAACTGCGCTGTGCCCGAGGCAGAGGAGCGCATGAAGGCCGAGGTCGATAAAGCGCTGCGCACGGGGGATTCGGTCGGCGGTGTGTTTGAGGTGGTCGCGCACGGCGTGCCGCCCGGCCTCGGAACCTACGCCAACTGGGATGAGCGTCTCGATGGACTGCTGGCCTGGGCTGTGATGTCGCTGCAGGCGGTGAAGGCTGTCGAGCTGGGCCGCGGTGTGACGGCAGCGCAGTCGTTCGGCTCGGCTGTGCATGACGCGATCCACTACAGCAGCGAGAGCAATGGCCACACCCGCTTCGCGCGCGAACGCAACAACGCGGGCGGGGTCGAAGGCGGCGTCTCGAACGGCGAAGACATTGTTGTGCGCGGCTACCTGAAGCCGATCTCCACGTTGCGCCGGCCGCTAGAGTCCGTCACCTATGAGACGCGAGAGACCACGAAGGCTGCCTACGAGCGCTCCGATGTCTGTGTTGTGCCCGCCGCTGGCGTGGCCGCGGAGGCCATGGTGGCCTTTGTGCTGGCACAGCTTGCGCTCGAGAAGTTTGGCGGCGACTCCGCGCAGGAACTGAAACGAAACTACGACGGTTATCTGGAGCAGATTCGCGCCTACTGATTTCCTCAGCGGCGAACGCTCCCCAAGCACGCAAGCATGATCTATCCCATCGTCAAGTATCCCGATCCCATCCTGCAGCGGCCAGCCGCGCGCGTGACCGAGTTCAATGACGAGCTCCGCACGCTGGTGGCTGATATGTTCGAGTCGATGTACGTAGCGCAGGGTATCGGGCTGGCTGCCCCGCAGATTGGCGTAGCGAAGCGGATCACTGTCATCGATCTGAGCAACAAGAAGGACCCCGCGCAGAAGCTGGTGCTCATCAATCCCGAGGTCACCGTGACCGAGGGCAAGCAGTTCGAAGAAGAGGGCTGCCTGAGCCTGCCCGACATTCGCGAGAAGGTGCGCCGGGCTGCGTTCGTCAAGGTGCGCGCGCAGAACGAACACGGCGAGTGGCAGGAGCATGAGGGCACCGAACTGCTGGCGCGCGCCTTTCTGCACGAGATCGATCACCTGGACGGCGTGCTCTTCATCTTTCGCGTGAGCCCGCTCAAGCGCGACCTGATCCTGCGCCGCATCCGTAAGCTGCAGCGCACGGGTGAGTGGTAGGCATGCGGCTGCTGTTCTGCGGCACTCCGGCGTTCGCTGTCCCCACCTTTCACGCTCTGCTGGCTGCGGGCCACACGATCGAGCTCGCGCTCTGTCAGCCAGATCGGCCTGTCGGCCGCGGGCTGGTCCTGACTGCGCCGCCGATCAAGCGGGCTGCGCTCGATGCGAGCATCGAGGTGCTGCAGCCGGAGAAGATCCGCAACAATCAGGAGCTGCGCGACCGGCTCACCGCGATGGTAATTGATGTCACTGTCGTGGTGGCGTATGGCCGCATCCTGCCACCCTGGATGCTCGAGCAGCCGCGCATGGGCAATGTGAACCTGCACGGTTCACTATTGCCGAAGTACCGCGGCGCAGCGCCCATTCAGTGGGCGATGGCGAACGGGGACTCTGTCACCGGCGTGACCACGATGCTGCTGAACGAGGGCATGGACACCGGCGACACGCTGTTGCGGCACGAAGTGCCGATCCGCGATACGGATACTGCGGAAGACCTTTTCGTTTCGCTCGCCGAGATCGGCGCACCACTCGTCGTTCAGACCTTGGCTGGACTCGAAGCGGGCACGATCACGCCCGAGAGGCAGGATCACAGCCTCGCATCGATGGCGCCGATGCTGAGCCGCGAAGATGGCAAGGTGGACCCGGCACGAAGCGCGCACTCCATCTACGACCGCTGGCGTGGATTTCAGCCGTGGCCCGGTGCGTGGACCACAGTGCGCGGTAAAAAGCTGACCCTGCAGCGCCTGGCGCTCGCGCCATCCGGAGCGACCGGCGAACCCGGTGTCCTGCGCGTCGACAGCGACCGACTGTACTTCACGGCTGGCGACGGTGGCGTGCTCGAAGTGCTCGAGGCGCAGATCGAGGGCAAGCGCCGCCTCCCGGCTGCAGACCTGCTGCACGGGCATGTTCTCGTTGACGGCGACCGTCTCGGCTCCTGATGGCCGCCCGCATCTCTCCTGCCCGACTGGCGGCTTATCGTGTGCTGCTCGCAGTGGCTCGGTCACGCAACCAGCACAGCGACGATCTTCTGCGTGCTCCCGCCATCGAGGCTCTCTCGCAGGCAGACCGCAACCTGACGACGGCGCTGGTGATGGGCGTGTTGCGCTGGCAGCTTGCGCTGGACAGCATCGCGGCGCAGTTCCTTACTCGGCGGTCACAGCTCGACGATGAGGTTGCGATTGCGCTGCGGCTCGGGATCTTCCAGTTGCTCGGTATGGAGCGCATCCCGGCTCATGCGGCTCTGTCGGAATCCGTCGAGCTGACCAAGGCAAGTGGCCACCAGCACGCGTCCGGCATGGTGAATGCTGTGCTGCGCCGCATCTCGGAAGCGGCGCAGCGTACGCCCCTGGTTCCGACGAAAGCGCACCCGGAATGGCTGCTCGAGCGCTGGCGCACACACTATGGCGACGAGGCAGTCGCAGCCATTGCGAACTATGACCAGCAGGCGCCGCCACTGTGTTTGCGCGTGACGGAGGCCGCCGGCGGGACCTTTCTGACGCGTGCGCTCGTGGTGAGCGAGGGCGTAGTGATTCCGGAGAACGCGCGTGCGCAGGATGAGGGCTCGCAGCTCGTGGCGGAGATTGCGGGTTCCGGAAAGCGCATCCTCGACTGCTGCGCAGCGCCGGGCAACAAGACAGCCATTCTGGCCGCGAATAATCCGAAAGCAGAGATCACGGCGTGCGACATCAGTGAGTCGCGACTGGCCGCGATGCGTCGCACTCTTGCTGCGAACCCGCCGACCGCACACGTGCATTGCATCCAGGCGGATGCGACGGCGCTGCCGTTTCGCGACGACTTCGATCTGATCCTGTGTGATGCCCCGTGCAGCGGCACCGGGACGCTCGCGCGGAATCCGGAGATCAAGCTCCGGCTCGACCCAGCGGATCTGTCGCGGCAACGGGAACGCCAGCTCGCGATCCTGCGCTCGGCGTATCGAGTGCTCGCGCCGGGTGGCAAACTGGTCTATTCGACGTGCTCACTGGAGCCGGAAGAAAACGGAACCGTCACGGCTGCATTTCTCGAATCAGAGCCGACCGCCTCGGCCGTCAATGTACGTACCAGGCTGGATGCAATGGAGCGCGAGGGCAGTCTGCATGCGCGTGGGCGAGAGCTGCTGATAAAGCACGCCGTGCGCGGTGACGTCCTGCAGACCGTACCCGGCATTCTGCCATGCGACGGCTTTTACGTCGCTCTGTTCACGCGTACCTGACCGCTACTGGGCGACGGTGAACTGCACCGTTCCACCCGTCTCGATACGCGACCCGGCGGAGGGCTGCTGTGCGATCACAGTGCCTGGCGTCACTGGCAGTGCGGGCGGTGCTGGCGCGTCACCGGGCTGTGCAATCTGCGAGACCGACGGAATTTCCGCAGCTCGATAGAGCGGCGGCGACAGCTTCATCCCCGCGCGGCTTACCGCCATGTTCGCGGTCCTGACCGGCTGATTGGTGAGGTCCGGCATGACGAAGCCACTCGATTCCGGCGGCACCGGCGCGCTGAGCAGCAGCGACACGCTGGGACGGTCGACGGCTGCCGAGCCAGCGTCCGGCGATTGTGCGATGACCAGCCCAGGCGATACCGCCGCATACGGTACTCGAGCGACCGTACCGATCTGGAGATTTGCGCGCCTCAAGGCAAGCGCGGCGGCGCGCTCCGGCTGCTGGCGCACGTCGGGGATGGCCACCTTCTGCGCGCCCAGACTCTGGCTCGCGCGCACCTGCCAGCCGGTCCGCACTACGGTGCCGGGCATGGGCGACTGCGTTACGATGCGCGACTCTTGAACAGCCGCGCTGTAGAAGTGGTCTTCGATGTTGAACTCGAGCCCTTCGCTCGCCGCCTTCTGCCGCGCCTCTGCCTCGCTCATCCCCCGCAGGTCCGGAACTTTGACTTCGGCTCCGTGGATGGCAAAGTGCATGGTGGTGAGCGCAGACACGAGGCCCACGGCGATCACCAGCAGCAGCACCAGCAGGAACTTCGCGATTCTCCGCATCATGCCGTGGCGTACTCGATCGTGTAGGTGATTGTGGCAGTCCTCTCGAGCATCGCCGAGACGGAGCAGTACTTCTCCTTCGAGAGGCGCACGGCATCCTCCATGCTCTTCTGGTTCACTGCGCCGGTCACGCGATACACCAACGAAATGGCGGTGAACACACTTGGAGAGGTCGGCGCCTTTTCTGCGGTCGCGCTGACCGTAAGCGCGGTGAACGGCTCGCGTTTCTTGCGGAGGATACCGATGACGTCCACGGACGTGCAGCCGCAGAGGCTCATCAGCACGCATTCCATCGGTGTCGGCGCTTCGGCATGATCTCCATCGAGCAGCAGTGTGTGCCCGCTACCGGATGTTGCTTTGTACACCTGCGCGTGCTGCCACTCGGCCTTCGCGATCATGGGTCTCCTGTCGTGACCGCCATTCGCGGCCCTCATGTCGATTGTCCGCCTGCGGCTCGGGATGCACCAGCATGCGGTAGACCTCCGGCCTGTCCAGCTTCAGCCGGTCTTCCAGCGCGGTGATCACATCGTGCACGCGATGCATCGGCAGATCATCGGGAAGCGTGCAATGGCAGGACACGTGGAGGCGGTCGCCCGTGCGCGAGACCACGACGTCGTGAATGTCCAAAATCTGCGGCAGCGTCTCTGCCACCCGGCGCAGGTCCTCCTCGATCTGCCGGTCGCGCTCCACAACGGCCCCCGCCTCGATCGTCGCAGGCGTGCTCTCGATGTGGGTGAGCACATCACTGACTTCGGGCGCGGCACGATACATCTGTGCTTCCAGCTCGCAGACGAAGCGATGCGCCTCGAGCAGTGGCAGAGACTCGTCCACTTCGACGTGCTGCTCTACCCTCAGCCCATTGCTCTCCTGCTGCACGCTCAAATCATGGAGTGTGACGTTGTTTCTTGCCGCAGTCCCGCGGATGCGGTCGAAGATGCTCTCCCCCTTCACCTGCCGCGGGACGGTGCGCACCATCACATCGCAGCCGGGCATCGCTGTCTTGACGGCAGCGGTGATCTGCTGCACGAGCGCCTCGATGTGCTCGGCCGTGTCAAAGCGCGGTACAGCAACGCTGAGCTCCGCGAAGGTCTTGTTTCCAGACAGGCGGACCCGCAACTGCTCGATGCCGACCACACCATCAACGCGATCCACCGCACGCACGATACGCTGCCGCGAGCCGGCCGGGGCAGCGTCCAGCAATTCGTCCGTTGTGCGGCGTGCCAGCCCCCAGGCGAAACGAAGAATGATCGCAGACACCGCAAGCGCCGCGAGTGGATCCGCGAAGTGCAGCCAGCCGATGTGAAAGCGTACGCCGGCGTACGAGGCTGCCAGCCCGAGCGCGACCGCGGTGCTTGACCAGATGTCGGAGGCAAAGTGCAGCGCATCTGCCTCAAGTGCGGGGGACCCCACCTCGTTCGCGACCTGGCGCAGTGCGCGCGAGCGGCTGAGATCAACCGCGATCGAAAGCGCGAGCACTGCAAAGGGCCACGGCGAGAAGCGCACCGCGACCGGCGCTACGAAGATGCGGAGGATGGCTTCGATGGTGATCCAAAGGCAGGACGCACCCATCAGAAACGTCTCTGTGAATGCGGAGAGCGTCTCTACTTTGGCGTGCCCGTACATGTGGTCTTCATCGGCAGGCTTTCCGGAGATGCGCACCGAGATCAGGGTGAGTGCGGCGCCCAGCAGGTCGAGCCCCGAATGCGCGGCATCGGACAGCATCCCGAGGCTGCCCGTGATCAGTCCAGCCACCAATTTGAGCGCGGTCATGCCGCATGCCATCAGCAGCGAAAGCAGCGCAGCGCTGCGTTTCCGCTTCGCCGTAGCGGCGTCCGCTTGAGCGTCATTCGCGTATAACTCGCGAGTGGTTGGCTGCGCCATGAACACAGCCTACACGCGGCTGCGCACAGGCAGCCACATCGGCTCTATCACTCTGGTCTGCGGGCGGTGTAGAGTCCGGCGATCCCGAATGTGTAGGGCGTCCAACGGACCTCGCGAAAGCCGACGCGCTCCAGCGTGCGCAGCATTTCCGGCGGAGCGGGGAAGCGCGCGACAGAAGAGGGAAGGTAGGCGTAGGCGCCGGCAGAGCCGGAGAGTAGCCGGCCGATGCGTGGGAGAATGCTGCGGAAGTAAAACGTGTACAGCTTGCCGAGAAAGCCGCCGGGCTCGCTGAAGTCGAGAATGCCAAGCGTTGCCCCGGGCGCGAGCACTCGGTAGAACTCGCGGAGTCCGGATTCGTAATTAGACAAATTGCGAAACCCGAAGGCAGTCGTCAGCAGGTCGAGCGAGCCATCGCGCAATGGCAACTGCAACGCGTCTCCCTCGACGGCGATCGCCTGTGCGGCGAACTTGCGCGCGCCGCGCAGCAACATCTGGTGCGAGAAGTCGATCGCCAGGATCGGTGTAGCGTCCACCTTGCGTTGCCGCAGCAGGGCGCGCGTCATATCTCCGGTGCCACAGCAGATATCCGCGATGCATGCCTCGGGCCGAGCCAGGATACTGCGAAATCGTCGCGCGGTGCGCCACCACCACAGCCGGTCGATCGAGCCCGAAAGCACGTGGTTCAGCAGGTCGTAGCGGGGCGCGATGTCATCGAACATCGCCTGAACCGCGGCCGCGGCATCCTGCTCACTGCGCGCGCCCTCGGGCCGGGCTCCGGGTGCGGCCATCAGCGGTCTAGCCGCAGCCCGCACGTGATGGCGCGGAGCAGTTCCTGATCGGTCACGTCCTTTGCAACGTAGGCGTGGCCGATGGCAGAGAGCAGCACATAGTGACGCACACCGGCGACGTGCTTCTTGTCGCCCGCCGAAGCATGCAGCAGGCGCCGCGCTGACAACTTCGGCAACGGCGGTAGCTCCAGCGCATCGATGGCGGCCAGGCAGCGGTCCGCATCGACATTCGGCAGACCCCTGCCGCGGCTGACTTCCACAGCCACTCGCATTCCCCAGCCCACCGCCTCGCCGTGTAGCAGCGTGCGGTATTTTGTCACTGCCTCGATAGCATGGCCAATGGTGTGGCCGAAGTTGAGCAGCATGCGGCGTCCGGACTCGCGCTCGTCCTGCTCGACGACGTGCGCCTTGATGCGAATCGATTCCGCGATCACATGATCGAGCGCATCCGCACGCTGCGTGAGCAGGTCCGTGCTGTGCTGCTCGATGTATTCGAAGAGCGTTCGATCGCAGATCAGGCCAGCCTTCAGGCTCTCGTAGAGCCCAGCGCGCAGCTCCGCCGGGGGCAGTGTGCGCAGCACCGCGGTGTCTGCCAGTACCAGGCGCGGATGGTGGAAGCTGCCGATGAGGTTTTTGCCGACGCTGAGGTTCACGCCCGTCTTGCCGCCGACGGATGAGTCGACCTGCGCCAGCAGCGTCGTCGGCACCTGCACGTACTCGATGCCGCGCATGTAGATCGCAGCGAGAAACCCGCCGAGGTCGCCAACCACGCCGCCCCCGAATGCGATCAGCACGGAACGGCGGTCGGCGCCGTAACGAGCCATCTGTTGGGCCAGCCGCTCCACCACCGCGAGCCGCTTGTGCTGCTCACCCGCTGGCAGGAGCAGCAGCGTGGGGTGCGCATCGGTTGTGAAGCCGCGAAGAAATGTGTCGGACCAGAGGGTCCAAATCTCGGGCGAGGTCAGGACAAAGGAGCGCCGCCGCTGACCATTTGCGAGTGCCTCGACATACTGTCCCAAATCGGCGAGCAAACCCGCGCCCAGGTGAACGGGATAGGTGCTCGACGAGACCTGGATCGGGAGAGTGCGCACTCGAGATTCATCGTACCGCAGGCACTTGCACGGTTCGATTTCAGCCCCGCGGCCGTGGTGTTAGCCTTCGCTCATGGGAACAAACCATATCCCGGCGCAGACCGACTTCCTGATAATCGGCGCCGGTATTGCGGGGCTTCGCGCCGCCATCACGCTCGCCGAAGTGGGCCGCGTTCTGGTGGTCACGAAGGAGGCGCTCGGCGAGTCCAACACGCAGTATGCGCAGGGCGGCATTGCGGTCGCCATCAATGGCGATGAGGACGTCTCGCTTCATCTTGAGGACACGCTTGCGGCCGGCGATGGGCTGGTGGATCGAGCGGCGGCGCGGGTGCTGGTGGAAGAGGGTCCGCTGCGCGTCGAGGAACTGCTGCGCTGGGACACGCGCTTCGATCGCTACACCACGGGTGAGCATGCGGGCGAACTGATGTTGACGCGCGAGGGCGCGCACAGCCGCAACCGCATCCTCCATGCGAATGGAGATGCGACCGGGCGCGAGATCGGTCGCGCCCTGCTGGCGCGCGCGCGCGTGCTGCCGCAAGTCACGATGTTGCCGTGGACGCTGCTGACCGAGTTGCTGGTGGCAGACGGCCGCGTGCTCGGCGCCCGGCTGCTCGATGCGCAAGGCACCGTGCAGACGGTGCGCGCCCGCGCGGTTCTGCTGGCCAGCGGCGGTGCCGGCCAGGTGTACAGCGACACCACGAATCCGGCGGTTGCAACGGGCGATGGTATCGCGGCTGCGCTTGCGGCCGGAGCGGCGCTGTCCGACATGGAGTTCTACCAGTTCCACCCCACCGCGCTCAGCCTGCCGGGCGTGCCGCGCTTTCTGCTGTCCGAGGCGCTGCGTGGCGAGGGCGCATGGCTCATTAACGCGCGCGGCGAACGCTTCATGAACCGCTATCACCCGCTGCTTGAGCTCGCACCGCGTGACGTGGTGGCCCGCGCCATCACGCGCGAAGGCTTCGGCGCCAATCCGGGCGAGACGCTGCCGGTGTACCTCGACATGCGCCACGTCACCGGCATGGATTTATATGAGCGCTTCCCCGGTATCTCCTCGTTTCTGGCGCAGCAGGGGCTCGACCTTGCGCGCGATCCGATCCCGGTACGACCAGCGGCTCACTACCTAATGGGCGGCGTCCGCACCGATGTAGAAACGCGCACCTCGCTGGCTGGCCTTTATGCCGCGGGCGAGGTGGCCTGCACAGGCGTGCATGGGGCAAATCGGCTGGCCAGCAATTCGCTGCTCGAAGGGCTGGTCTTCGGGGCGCGGGCAGCAGAGAGCATGCGCGAGATGCGCGAACCCCCATCGTCGAGGCTCGATGTACCGCTGATGGTAAGTGCGAGTTCAACGCCGCTGCCGCCGGTTGAGCCCGCGATCCGGCAGTTGCAACAACAGATGTGGCTGAATGCCGGACTGCTACGCGACGCGGCTCTGCTGAAGAGCATCGACCTGAGCCAGGCCTCCAGGTACGGGCATGCGCAGCCCACGGCAGACTGGGGTCGCCGCGAGTACGAGGCGCAGTCCCTCGCACGCGTGGCGCATGCGATTGTGGACTGTGCGCTGGCCCGGGAAGAGAGCCGTGGCGCGCACTACCGCAGCGACTTCCCCAAGCGCGATGATGACCGCTTCCTGGCGCACTCGCATCTCGAGGAAGGAACCGTGCGCTTCGGCCCCTTGGTTCCGGAGGCAGCCGCTCAGCCGCTACGCTGACTTGGGCGTGTGGTGACCAGGCAGCAGGGAAGCGGCCGCAAAGATCGCGACCGTGCCGACGATGATCACCAGCGACCAGATGGTCGGCACAGTGACCCAGCGCGCGACCAGCATCTTGACGCCGACAAACGCCAGCACCAGCGCCAGGCCATAGCGCAGCCGGTGCAGCCGCTGCATCAGGCCGCGCAGCACGAAGTAGAGCGAGCGCAGGCCTAGGATCGCGAAGATGTTTGACGTGTAGACCAGGAAGGTGTCGCGCGTGATGCTGAGCACGGCCGGCACCGAGTCGATCGCGAAGACAACGTCAGTCAGTTCGATCGCGATGATCGCGAGCGCGAATGGCGAGAGGGCAAACCTGCGACGCTCCAGCCACTTGCCGATGCCTGACGGGGTGCTGCGTCCCTTCTTCTCATGGAAGATCCGCCACGCAGCATACAGCAGCAGTACGCCGAAGATGGTCTGCACCCACTCGTAGCGGCTCAGGATCGCAACGCCGGCCACGATGAAGAGTCCACGCAACACGATCGCGCCGAGCACACCGTAGAGCAATGCGCGGTGTTGATCGCCTCCAGAGAGGCCGAAGCTGTCGAACAGCAGCAGGAAGACGAACAGGTTATCGATCGAGAGCGACGCTTCGAGCACATACCCGGACAGAAACTGAAGTGCGTGCTCCGTGCCTTGCGTGTGGCGAATGAACAGCGCGAATGCGACGGCCAGAACCGCCAGGATGATGGTCCATCCGAGCGCAACGCGCACGCGCGGGCCCTGAGGGCGGTGGCTGATCGCGTAGTCAACGCCGAGCAGCACGACGACGATGACGTGAAAGCCGATCCAGTAAGAGAGCGGGGCACCAGCCAGCATGAGGTGTTACCGAGTGTTGAGCAGGTGCAGGGTCTCGAGGAAGACCGCGCCTGAGATGGTCAGGCTTTTCGCGCTTATCTTGTCCAGCGTGTCCTCGGGCGTGTGGTGCCATCCGTCTGAGTGCGTCGCATCGCGCGGCCCATAGTCCACATCGATGACATCGGCAGACGGAACGCCGCGCTGCACAAATGGATTGAAGTCGTCGAGCTCGTCACCGGATGTTTTGAAGAAGTGGCTTGCATTGCCGGTCTTCTTCGCCGCTTCGTAGATCACGTCTTCGATGGCAGGCGTCGCGTTGGTGATGCGAGAGACATTGAGATCGCGGTCGCCGATCATGTCTGCCAGAACGAACGCCTTGATCTTCTTCAGCGTGCCGTCGTTCTGCCACTTCGCCGCTAGGTGCCGGCTGCCGTACAGGGAGTCGGAGCCGGTCCACTGCTCGCCCACGGACTCTTCTCCATCGAAGAAGACGAGCCAAACGCTGTAGCCGTCGAGCGTGCGGCCACGCAGATGATTGGCCACCTCAAGCAGCAGGCCGCTCGTTGCCGCGCCGTCGTTCGCACCTGCAAAGGATGTGGTGCGCAGCCAATAGTTGGTCTCGTAGTGCGTTGCCAGCACGATCACGCCATCTCTTTTCCCGGGAAAGCGCACGATGAAGTTGGTCATCTGCTGCGGCCCGGCGGGCGTGCTCGCGACGAAGCTGTCGGCCTCAAGCTGGTCATGCGCGAACTGCTTGCGCAGGAAGTTCTGTGCGCACAGCAGGCCTGCGCTGCCGTTGAAGCGCGGGCCGCACGTCAGCATCTGTCGTGCGTAGTCGTAGGCTCGTTGCCCGCTGAACGCGGTCGCCGGCTGTGCGGACAGCAGCCCAGGCGACAGTAGCAGCAAAAGCAGCAGCAGACGCGTGAGCATCAGGCGCTTGCCTCCTGCTTCTTCCGATCGCGGCGCGCCGGGTGGACCAGGTACGCCACGCCGATGCCAACCAGGTAAAGCAGCAGCATGGGCATGGCGAACACGCATACCTGGAAGGGGTCCGGCGTGGGCGCAATGGCTGCGGCAATGATCACGATGATCAGGATGGCATAGCGCAGGTTCTTCCACAGCCAGCGCGGGCTGACGATGCCGAACAGGGCGAGAAAGAAGATCAGGATGGGCAGCTCAAAGCTCGCGCCGAGGCCGAGTACGACCGTGGTGAACAGGTCAGCGTACTCGCTGATCGTCACCATCGGCTGGAACTGCTTGCCGTAGCCGAGCAGAAAGTCCAGTGCGCCGGGATAGACGTAGTGGTAGCCGAACCACGCGCCAGCCAGGAACAGGCCGACCGTCGCCGACATGAACGGAAGCACGTAACGCTTCTCGTTGCGATAAAGCCCAGGCGAGATGAACAGCCAGATCTGGAACAGGATGAATGGCGACGCGAAGATGGCGCCGCCGATAAAGCTCAGCTTCAGGTAGAAATTGAACGGCTCAATTGGGTTGAGGTAGACGAGCTGCGGATTCAGGTGATGCCGCGCCAGCGCGACGGTGATCGGTCGCTGCATCAGGTCGGCAATCTTGTCGTGGAAGTAGTACGCAATGAAGAAGCCGACCACGAGATAAAGCGCCGAGTGGATCAGCCTGCGGCGCAATTCCTCAAGATGCTCGATCAGGCTCATGCCTGGCAGCTCGGCGCGTTCGGAGACAGCGGTGCGGGCGCGGTCGATCAGGTCGTCATCAGCCATGGTGCGTGGGAACGGGGCGACTCGCAGCCCCCTCCTCTCGCTCCGTTCCGCCTGTGTCGCTTTGGGTCGCAGCCTGTTCGGCTGCAGCGGCCTGCATGGCTGCCTGCGCGTTCGCCTCGAGCTCTTCCATCGGTCCGGTTGAAGCAGCGGTCAGGGCTGCGTCGACCTCAGCGCCGCGATACGGAGGGCGGCTGCTGACCGGGGCACCGGTGGACGGGGGCAGGATGCTCGGGCCGGCGTCTGTTGCCGTCTCGGCCGGAGCCGCGCTTATGGTGCTGTCTGAGGAGATGGCGACGGGAGTGGCCGGTTGCGGCGTGGCTGCCGTCTGCAGCTGCTTCTGCCGTTCTGCCTGCTCGGCCACCCGCAACTCCTCTTCAATCTGGAACTTGAAGTCGTTCGAGGCCTTGCGGAATTCGTAGAGCAGCTTGCCGACCTGCCGGCTGATCTCGGGCAGCCGCTTGGGGCCGAAGACGATCAGCGCGAGCACGACGATCAGCAGCGTGTCGCCCACGCCAAAGGTCGCCAGCCGCAGGGTGGGCTGGGACGCGGGAACCAGGTGAATGAACAGGATGGCGGACAGCGGCATTCGTCTCAACTATACCCGTCCGTTCGCTCGGCGTGACAGCCGCCCCGGAGCATCCCTGTGTGTCCGGTGCGGTGTCGCCCTGCTCCGGCCGGCACGTGCCTGCTAAGTGACGGAAGGCACAGGGCGGACCGGCCTGTTCTGTATTACACTCTGGTGAAAAGAGGCGCACGTCCAGCACGCAAGAATGACGCGGGTTTTGCGTCAAACCCTGCCGGATGCGCATCTGCTGTAACGAGGTTGCAACATCCCCGCTGGTTGGGCGAGGCCCCGGTCTCGCAGCGAATCGGCTGCAACCCGAACGTGCTTTCAACATCCCCGTTCGGCGCCCTCACCGGGCGGCTGGACTGAAGGCGGAACAAAGATGGACCTGCTGCTGGAAGAGACTACTGCGGACGTGCGTGCGGGCGAAGCCTGCTCTCTTGAGAGTTACCTCACGCTACCCGACAACACCATGGATGCCCGCATTGCGGCCGCACGCGCGGCGCTCGGGAGCACCACCGTGCTGCTCGGCCACCACTACCAGCGCGATGAGGTGATCCGCT
This sequence comes from Candidatus Dedyshia acidiphila, assembly GCF_051025295.1. Taxonomy (NCBI): domain Bacteria; kingdom Pseudomonadati; phylum Acidobacteriota; class Terriglobia; order Terriglobales; family Acidobacteriaceae; genus Candidatus Dedyshia; species Candidatus Dedyshia acidiphila. Next base: position 43,139 of record NZ_JBMGJV010000011.1, read on the forward strand.
TCGCCGACTACACCGGCGATTCCTACCGGCTGTCGAAGATCGCGGCCGAGACGGACGCCCGCTACGTCGTCTTCTGCGGCGTGCACTTCATGGCGGAGAGCGCCGATGTTCTCGGCAAGGCTGGCCAGCAGGTGATCCTGCCCGACCTGAACGCAGGCTGCTCCATGGCCGATATGGCCGAGATCAGCCAGGTGGAGGACTGCTGGGAGTCTCTGGGCCGTGCGGGTCTGGGCGAGGATACCGTCCTGCCGGTGACCTACATGAACTCGACCGCCGCCATCAAAGCCTTCTGCGGCGAGCGTGGGGGCCTGGTCTGCACCTCCTCGAACGCGAAGCTCGCCTTTGAATGGGCCTTTGCGCGGCGCGAGAAGATCCTGTTTCTGCCCGACCAGCACCTGGGTCGCAACACGGCCTTCGCCATGGGCATTCCGCTAAACGAAATGGTGGTCTGGGACCCCTGGCAGATCGGCGGCGGCATCTCCCCCGAACGGCTGCGCGCTGCACGGGTGATTCTCTGGAAGGGTCACTGTTCGGTGCATCAGCGCTTTCTGCCCAGCCACGTAGACACAATGCGCGCCAAGTACGAAGGCATTCAGGTGATCGTGCATCCGGAGTGCCGCTGGGAAGTGTGCCAGAAGGCAGATGCCCTGGGCTCGACCGAACGGATCATCGAGCTCGTCGACCGGGCGCCGGCCGGCAGTATTTTTGCGATCGGGACGGAGATCCATCTTGTCAACCGCCTGGCCCGTGAGTACGCGCCACAGGGCAAGCTGGTGATGACGCTCGATGCGACTGGCTGCCTGTGCACCACCATGTACCGCATTTCGCCCCAGCACCTTGCATGGGCGCTTGAAAACCTGGTCGAGGGTCGGGTAGTGAACCGCATTCAGGTGGATGAAGATGTGAAACACTGGGCCCGGGTGGCGCTGGACCGCATGCTGGAGATTGCGCCGGCGAAAGCAGCAGCGCCCGCCGCATCTCCTGAAGCCCTCACCGCATGAAGACATTCACCCTTGAAGAGGCAAACGCACTGCTTCCGGTCGTCGAGTCACTACTCGACCGCGCCATGGAGGCGAAAGAGGCTGCAGAGCGGCTGGAGGGTGAACTCCAGTCGCTGCGCCAGCGCATCTTCATCGCTGGCGGCATGACTGTCGACGTTGCCGGGGTGGCGCGCAATCGCACCGAGGCTGAGTCGCACCTGCAGCGGGCCAAAGATGCGCTGGGTGAGATCGACTCCGTCGGCGTGCAGGTTAAGGACCTCGAGTCCGGGCTGCTCGACTTCCCGTGTCGCGTCGATGGGGAACTGGTGCTGCTCTGCTGGCGGCGGGGCGAGAGCCGCATCGAGTACTGGCACACCCTTGAGTCCGGCTTCCGCGGACGCCAGCCGCTCGATGAGCGCTTTGGCCGTGGCTGGCGCGAACGACCAAACTGAACCGGGAACCCTCGTCTACCCAGCTTTCGGCATTGACAGCGCACGACGGGTATTTTCCAATCGAGACATGCACGTTGCACACAACGCGGGGCAGACCGAGAGCCATAGGGCGCTCGACTTCCGGGAGCTCTGCGCCGTGCACGGCATTGCGGTCACTCACCAGCGCCAAGTGCTATTTGAGGTCATGCAGACCATCCCGGGGCACCCCAGCCCGGAAGAGGTCTACGAGCGTGTGCAGCAGCGCATTCCCTCGATTTCGCTGGCCACCGTGTACAAAAACCTTCATCTGTTCATCGCCAGCGGCCTCTTCCGCGAGGTCAGCCTGCACCACGGCTCTCTCCGGGTGGAGATGAACGATCGTCCGCACCACCACATGGTGTGCACGCGCTGTAAGGCGATCTTCGACCTGGATGACGAGCAGCTCGGCCAGTTGATGCCTGCACAGCCGCTGCCTCATGGTTTCGTCGCGGAGCGCTACTCGGTCGACGTACTGGGCCGCTGCGCCGACTGCCGCGACGCCGAATAGTCTTTTCTCTCGCTCTCTCCGAACGCTCTCTCTTGTCGCGACGTCCATCTCCTGCGCGTTTAGGATGGTGGCCATGTTGAAGACCCTGGCTCGGGCTGGTACCGCGATTTCGGCCGCTTTGCTGACGGCAGTGACTCTCGCCGGCTGCGGCGATTTCTTCACCAAGACAACGACCGGCGGTGGTGGCGGAGGCGGTGGCACCACCGCCAGCTACGTTTACGTAGGCACCCAGGCGGGCGTGCTGGCCAGCTTCGCCCTGTCCACCAGCGGCGCGTTCACGCAGATCGCCAACTCACCGACGACGCTGTCCACCTCGGCGATCAATGCGCTCGTCGTCACGCCCGGCAATTCCTATCTCTACGCCGCGGTGGCTGGTGCCGGCATCTTCGGCCTGGGCATCAACAGCAGCAGCGGCTTTCCCACCCTGGTGAAGACCTCCGCCCTGACCACAGATGTCGTGCCGGTAGCGTTGGCCATCGATCCCAGCGGGAAGTACCTGCTCGCTGCCGGACTGGGCGGTGGTGGTCCCGCCGTGGGCATTTACGCCATCAACTCCGACGGCACGCTCAGCACCCTCCAGGGCTCGCCCATCGCGATCACGCTGCCCAGCGGGAGCAATGCCGCCGACGTCAGCATCCAGAACATTGCAGTCGCCCCGGATAGCTCCTTCGTCTTCGTCTCGATGGGCAAGCTGGGGGTGGCACCGCTGCCGTTCAACACCAGCGGCGGCCTGTCGCAGAACACCAGCGTAATTACAGCAAAGGCAACCAGCGGTGTCGGCAATCAGGACCTTGGGCTGGCTGTCGACCCGAAGAGCAAATTCCTCTACGTGGGCGAGACCAACCAGGGCATCCGGGCCTTCTCGATCGCCACCAATTTCCCGGAGATCAGCGGTTCCCCGTTCGCGGCCGGCGGGCAGCCGCGCTTCCTGCTGCTCGACGGAACCGGTGCCAATATTTATGCCGCCAACCAGGCAGACGGCACGATCAGCGCTTCCTCGGTGGCCGCCTCGGGTGCTCTGACCGCGATCGCTGGTTCCCCATTCAGCTCGGTTGGCGCGCAGCCCTATGCGCTGGCGCTTGACCAGACCAAGAAGTACCTGCTCGGGATTAATCTGGGCGGCAATCCAAGCGTGCAGGCCTATGGGTTCAGCACTGCGACTGCGGGGGCGCTCACCGCCGGCTCGACGATCGGCGGACTGGCTGCCGCGGGTGCTGTTGCGACCACGCACTAGAAAGCAAGCACCTAAAGAGCAAGAAGAAAAGGCTCACCCGGTCCTCTCGGGTGAGCCTTTTCTCTTGTAACGACCGCAGTTCCGACTACTTGATGTTGCCGTTCATTGCCTTGGGGAAGAAGACGCCGCCTGTGCTCTTGCCGCCGTAGACGATGCTGAGCACCTCTGCCGTATTCCGCGAGAAGGTGATCCCATTGTTGTCCGCATCGACGATGGTGGCAGCGCCGGTGGAGTCGTTGCCGACACCCACGTCATCGGTCTGCGTCGCTCCGCCTGCCTTGGACAGGGAGGCACGGGCTGCCGCGATCTTCTGCGACGCGTCCTGCGCCGCCGCACCCGCTGCGTAGATCCGTGTGCGGATGCTGCCTGCGTGGTAGGCCTCGACCGCCAGAATGCCGGCTGCCGCCTGAAGCAGCGCGGGGCTGCTCAGCAGGCCCGCCGCGCCGTTGTAGGCCGTCACGCCGACATCTTCGAAGATAAACGCGCCGAGCAGGAAGCTCGTCTCGTCAGCGAAGGGGTCAAACGTGGCGCCGAGCCCGGCTGCCATGGCCAGCGTGTTGAAGCTGGTGTAGAGGTCGATGTCCGGCATGGCCACGGATACCGCGCCCGCGCCCTTAATGCCGGCCTGCAGGAACGCGACGTGGTTGCGCTCGTCCTTGGCAGTTTCGGTGGCGTAGTCCTTCAGGATGGGCGTGGTGAAGGGAACCGGGGCGATCGGAGCGTTCGTGCCTGCCTTGGTGACGACTGTGCCACCCTTGGTCATGCCGTCGCTCGAGTCGATGGACAGCCCGATGCTGGAGTCGTTGATCAGCACGCCGGCCGTGGCCAGGGTGTAGAACTGCGCCTCCAGGAATTCGAGGTTGAGTGCGAAGTTGAGCACATCCGCGTCACTGGTCGCGGCATAGGCTGACTTGGTGGTGAGCACACTGCCCAGAGCGATACCGGCCAGGGCCGCGCCGCCCATCAGGAGTGTTTTGCGGCGATCCCGCCGCTCTGCCCGCCGCTCCAGCGTTTCGATTACTGCATTCTCGATGGTTTCGTTCATCTCTGTCTCCTACTTCGCTGAGGCGGTGATCTTGCCGTTCAGGCCGTTGGGGAAGAAGCCTCCCTTGGTGGCACCCTTGCCGCTTGCGTCCAGGTACACGATGTCCAGTACCTGATCGGTGGTGCGGTGGAAGGCGAGCGAGTTCGAATCCGCCGGCACGATGGTGGTGCTGCTGGGCGCGACCTCGGCCGTGATGCCGCCGCCAGCAGAGCTGGCCGCTCCGCGCAGACCGGAGATCGCCACCGCTGCCTTCAGATAGTCGGGGTTGCTGTTGTAGACCAGCAGCGTGCGGATCTCAGCAGCGTGGTACGCCTCGGTTGCGTGAATGGCTGCCGCAGCGCCCAGGATGGTCTTGTTCGAGATCAAGGTGACAGCGCCGTTGTAAGCGGTAACGCCTACGTCCTCAAACGTGAAGGCGCCAACCAGGAACGCGTTCTCATCGGTGAAGGGGCTGAACGTCGCACCCAGCCCTGCAGCCATGGCGGCTGCATTGAAGGAGGCCGTCAGGTCGATGGCTGGCTTGTCGACCGGGGTGCCACCGAACTGCTTGATGGCGGCGCGCAGGTAGCGAACATGCTGCTGCTCGTCGTCGGCGATCTCCATCGCATAGGCCTTGATGGCCGGGGTCGCGAAGGTGACCTGAGCACCACCCGTGGTCGCGCCCGGGCTGCTGCCTGTGTCCGCGGCGGCCAGACCGTTCCCGGTGACTGCGCGTAGATAGAACTCAGCCTCGAGGTATTCCAGGTTGAGGGCAAAGTTGAGAATGTCGACGTCAGTGACGGCCGTAGACGTGGGAGAGCCCACGTTGTTGACCGACGACTTATCACTGCAGCCGATGACTGCCGCTGAACCGGCGGTGATGCCTAATCCTGCAAGGAACTGCCGGCGCGAGTGAGAACGGCGAGCCAGCAAATCCTGGATGATGTCGCTCATAGGTGCGGATGCCTCCTGTTGACGAGAACGTCTTCGTCCTCGCGCTTGGATTCATTTCTTGGAAATGGAGGAGACCGAGAGTGTTGATGTCATCAACTCTGTGGGGCTTCGGGCAGGACTAGCGGATTTTCGCGAACACCGCTCCGAAGAGGTGACGTATCCGGCTGTCCCACCTTTCGGCACTCCACACGCTGGCCAGCGGACTGTATACCAGAGGAAGAACGGACACGTGGTGCAATCAGGATTCACGCAAACAGCCCGGCAGGCGCAGGCCGGCACAGACACTTCCCCGGTCGTGGAACCGGGAGCCATGCCATGGTGGGCAGCAGCCAGCCTGGCGCTCGCTCTTGTGCTGCCTGCCGGCTGCCATCGGACCAGTGCCAGCAGCCGGGCAGAGGTCGTCTTCGTCGTCAGCAAACAGACCTGGCTGCGCGACCGCATCGCGCCCGTCTCCAGCAAGGTTGCCCAGGTCAGTAATGGCGACAAGCTTACGGTGCTGGCCCGTGACCGGCGCTTCCTGAATGTCCGCACCGCCGACGGCAAGACGGGCTGGCTCGAGGAGCACGCCGTTGTCGATCGGCCCACGGCCGACCAGTTCGAAGCGCTGACCAGCCAGCATAGGGAGGATCCCGTCGTCGCCACCGGCGTGCTGCGCGACGAGGTGTTCCTGCACCTGACGCCGGGTCGGGATACGGAGCGCTTCAACCTCCTGCCGGAGGGTGACAAGCTGCAGTTGCTGGAGCGTGCGAGCATTGAAAAGCTGACGCCTGAGGGTGCGTTTCGGCAGCAGCAGCAGAAAGCGGCCGAGCTGCGCACCGAGGCTGCCGCCCAGCGTCTGCAGTACCTCATCGAGAAGGGTAAGGGCCCCACGCCGCAGGGCAAGATCGAGATGGGAAAGTCCGCCGCCCCGCCTCCGCCGCCGGATAGCGCGTTTGTGCCCGCGCCGGTCGCTGTCGATCCAAATGCGCCTCCGCCACAGTATGAGGATTGGTGGCTGGTGCGTGATAGCAAGGGGCTGGTGGGCTGGCTGCTGGCGCGTCGCCTCGACGTGGATGTGCCGGACGAAGTGGTGCGCTATGCCGAGGGCAAAAAGATCGTTGGCGCGTACCTGCTTGGCAAGATTCCCGACGACGAGTCGCCGTTCCCGGATCACCAGGCGCCTGAGTACGTCATGGTGCTGAATCCGTTCCTGGATGGGCTGCCCTACGACTACAGCCGGGTGCGCCTGCTGGTCTGGAATGCACGCAAGCATCGCTACGAAGGCGGCCTGCGGCTGGACAACCTCGTCGGTTACCTGCCGGTGACGGTGAAGCATGAGGATCTGGACCATAAAGGAGTCGCGGTCCCGACGTTCGACTTCCGACTGGGCGCAGCGGGGGGCGAGCCCTCGCTCGATCCCAAGACGGGGCACCCGGTCCCCGTGCCCACGGTCACGATCAAGTACCGGCTCGATGGGGAGACGGTGCGGCGTGTTGCCGATAGCGGCGAGTCATTCCCGAAGCTCGCATCGAGCGCTTCGAGTGTCGAAGAGAAGCGCAAGGCGGAGCGTGCCGCCCGCCACCACCACCGCTAAGTCAGAGGGCTAGGCGCTCCTCCGGCGAAAGAAATCAGCGATCACGCTGACAACGCGTTCCTGCTCCAAGTCTTTGAGCTGCGGGAAGATGGGAAGGGCCAGCACTTCGCGCGCCGCGCGTTCGCTTTCGGGAAAGTCACCCTGCTGGTAGCCGAGCGAGGCGAGTGCCTTCTGCTGGTGCAGCCCAAGCGGGTAGTAGACCTCGCTCCCGACGCCCTGCTCGGCGAGGTATGCGCGCAGCTCATCCCGCCTGGGCACGCGAACAACATACTGATGAAAGACGTGATGGGCGCGCGGATCGGTCCACGGCAGGACAATTCCGGATTCGGGATACGGCCCCGGCTCTGCGAGGTCGGCTTGCTCGAACAGTTCAGCGTAGCGTGCGGCAAGGGCGCGGCGGCGCCCGTTCCAGCGCTCCACGTGGCGCAGCTTGACCAGCAGGACCGCTGCCTGCAACGTATCCAGCCGGCTGTTCCAGCCCACCTCGTCGTGGTGGTAGCGCACCTTCATGCCATGCGCGCGGAGGCTGCGCGCTCGCTCGGCCACCGCGGCGTTGCTGGTTGTGACCATCCCGGCATCGCCCGCCGCGCTGAGATTCTTGGTGGGGTAGAAGCTAAAGGCCGCTGAAGTGCCGAGGGCGCCTGCCCGGGTGCCGAGCCACGCTGCACCGAACGCCTGCGCCGCGTCCTCCACTAGCACGCACTCGTGAGCGCGGGCAATATCGGTCAGCGCACTCCAGTCGGCACATTGTCCGTAGAGGTGAACCGGCAGCACCGCCCGGCAGCGCCCGTGGTTGAGAGCCTCGGCGAACGCCGTGGGCGCCAGGTTGAAGCTGCGCGGATCGATGTCCGCGAGTACCGGAAGGGCTCCCGTGCGCAGGATGGCGCTGGCGGTTGCAAAGAAGGAAAACGCAGTGGTGACGACTCGGTCCCCAGGGCCGACGCCCGCGCCTGCCAGGGCCAGCCAGAGGGCGTCCGTGCCGGAGCCGCAGCCGACTGCTTCGCTGGTTCCACAGGCCCGGGCAGCAGCTTGTTCAAAGGCCGTGACCTCGGGGCCGAGCACAAAGCGCTGGCTGCGGAAGACGGCCTCCACCGCGCTGAGTAGCTCGGGGCCAATCTCTGCGTATTCGCGGGCGAAATCCAGCAGCGGAACCGCTTTCCTGGCCTCCGGCTCCCGATTTGCCGCCGTCATGGTACCGTGGTGCTCCAGGCTCACGGTAGAAGGTTATCACCGCAACCACAACCATCAATCCTGCATCCGAGTGACGTGTCTGGAGAGGCTGCACCGGGTGTCGGAACGCATTACTTGGGTACGTTCGCAACACTTGGGATGGACTCCTTCGGTTAGTCCCCATCCCCCTGATTCATACAGCGGCAGCGTTTTGGGCGCTGGCGCGGATTGTGCTGTAAAGAGACATAGCCTCACGGCGCGGAGATCGGCACCATGGACAGCAAGCCGGCACAGAACATTCAGGACACCTTCCTGAACACCGTTCGCAAAGACAAGACCCCGATCACGATCTACCTCGTCAGCGGCGTGAAGCTGACAGGCCGGATCCGCTCATTCGACAAGTATTCGGTCCTGCTCGAGAACAACAGCCAGGAGCAGTTGATCTTCAAGCACGCCATCTCCACCGTGGTGAGCAATCGCGCCGTGATGCACGACCACCGTTTGGGTCATCCCCCCGCCGGTGTGTCGCATCCGCAGGCGACGCCACTGCGGCAGGAGGCGGAATCCTAGCGCTTTCGCGGCACACACTCCTTCCAAACGCATGAATCGTGCGGCAACGACCGATCCGGCGCGCGGCAACCGATGCGTCCTGGTCTCTGTTGAGTTCGCAGGCCGACGGCGCGGTGTGTCTCGCGCTGCAGCAGCAGCACGCGCCGCCGCGCAGTCTTCTGCTGATCTCGAAGAGACAACCGATGTGCCCGATGCGGCGCACAGCAGCGGCAACACTCGGGCGCCGCGCATTGCTGCGTCACACTTTGATTTCGAAGCCGCGCGCGAGGAGTTCCGCGAACTGGTGGTCAGCGCCGGCGGCGATGTGGTCGCCGAGATTACGCAGCGGCGCCTAGAACCAGACGCGGCCACGCTGATCGGCAAGGGCAAGATCACGGAGGTAGCCGCGGTGACTGCCTCGAGCAACGCGGATGTCGTGCTCTTCGATCAGGATCTGTCACCGACACAGCTACGCAATCTCGAAGCCGAGCTTCCGGCGCGGGTAGTCGACCGCACGCAGCTCATCCTGGACATCTTCGCCCGGCACGCCCGCACCCGCGAGGGCCATCTGCAGGTGGAGCTGGCGCAGCTTGAATACATGCTGCCGCGGCTGGCCGGCCGGGGCGCGGCCATGTCGCAGACGGGCGGCGGTATCGGGACGCGGGGTCCGGGTGAAACGAAGCTCGAGACCGACCGCCGGCGGATTCAGCGTCGCCTGGTGCAACTGCGTCAGGATCTCGAGGGCGTCCGCCGGGTCCGCGGCCAGCAGCGCCAGCGGCGCGAGGCAGTGCCGGTGCCGACCATCGCGCTGGTCGGTTACACGAACGCCGGCAAGAGCACGCTATTCAATCGGCTGACGCATGCCGATGTACTCGAGTCGGCGCGCATGTTCGCGACGCTTGACCCCAAGCTGAAGGCGATCACGCTGCCGTCTCGCCGCAAAATTCTGCTCTCCGACACGGTGGGTTTCATTCGTGATCTACCGCACACGCTGGTGACCTCGTTCCGGGCGACGCTCGAAGAGGTACAGAAGGCCGAGGTGCTGATCCACGTCGAGGATGCGGCGAGCCCCATGCGTGAAGAGCGCAGCCGCGAGGTGGAGCGCGTCCTTGCCGAACTCGATGTGCGCGAGCGGCGGCAATTGCAGGCGCTCAACAAAGCGGACCTGCTGACGGAGGAGGAGCGCGCCGGGCTTTCTGGCCGGCCGGACGCCTTGCTGCTCTCAGCCCGCACTGGCGAAGGACTGGACCGCTTGCTGGCCGAGATGGATGCCGCGCTGTCTGCAGATCCGCTGATCACGCGTTCGCTCACTGTGCCGCAGAGCGAGGGCGGCGTGCTGGCCGCACTCGGGGCCGGCGCCCGCATCGCGGAACGACGCTTCGTCGACAGCGAAGTCGCCATGGTGGTTGAAGGGCCGGCGTCGCTGCTGGGCCGCTATCGCCGGTTCTGGGATGAGAACAGGCACAAGGAGAACGCTGTGGACCCGGAAGCGCACGGATCCTAGTCGAGCCTGCGCATGGTGTTGTTTGTACCGGATGGGCAGGGGAGGAGAAGCGGTGGTACGTCCCCTCTACCCTGCATCCAGCAGACCCGGCTCGGGTCGAGATGTGTTTAGTTTACCCCGCTGAAACTCCTGGTCAACCCGGGAATCGGGATAACCGGTATCATATTCACAGACACTTCACACGTTGCTGAAAGTGAGCAGTTTTCGGCGATCCTGCTTGGTTTGACACCCCAAAATCGCCTCTGTTAGAACCGTACTTTCCGGACCTTTTCGCCGCCATCTCCCATCCTGATGGATGGCACCCTCGGGGACTGCATTGGACCTTATCCTTCAACAACTGGGCGATCTCTTTCTGCGTTCTGTGCCCACGGTTGTGCTGTTTCTGCTGCTTCTGGTGGCCTACCGCGTGCTGGTCTACGCACCGCTCGAGCGAGTGCTGCGCGAACGTCGGGAGCGCACCACGGGCGCCGTGGCCAAGGCAGAGGCCGCCATCCGCGCAGCCGATGTTCGCTCGCAGGAGTACGAAGCCAAGCTGCGCGCCGCCCGCGCCGAGATCTTCCGCGCCCGCGAGCAGCGCATGCAAGTTTTGCAGCGTGAGCGGGAGCGCATTCTCGAAGAGGCGAGGCATGCCTCGCATGACACCGTGCGCGTGGCTCGCCAGCGACTCGAGTCCGAAGCTGTAACGGCTCGTACCTCCCTCGAGAGCAGAGCCGACGCGCTCGCGTCCGAGATTCTCCGCGCCATCGTGCCCTCAGCGGCCGGCGTGGCCACTGCGCCGGGGAGCCGGTACTGATGCAAAGTTCGTCACTGCGGCTGCGCGCCGCCCTCTCTTCGGCTGTCCTCGTTCCGGCAGTCCTCGGCCTCGCCCTGTATGCGACCGCGGCGATGCCGCGCTCTCTCCATGCGCAGTCTGCACCTGCGGCCCAGTCTGCACCTGCCCAGTCGAGCGGCGACCAGAAGATCTTCATCGACAGTAAGACTGCCTCGTCGCAGAACCTGGCCAAAGCCGAGCAGGAAGACGAGGAATACGTCTTCAAGCACTCGGGATCGGTACGTGCGTTCGCCCGCATCTTCCACCTGTCGCCGGAGACGGCTTCGGTCGTGTTCTGGGCCTTCAATGCACTGCTGCTGATCGGGTTTGTGGCCTACTTCCTGCTGAAGGCGCTGCCGTCTGCCTTTCGCAGCCGCCGCGAGCGGCTGGAGCGGCAGATTGTCGAAGCACGCACCGCGACGGATCAGGCCAACGCGCGGCTGAAGGTTGTGGAAGAGCGCCTCGGCCGGCTGGACACCGAAATTGCTGCCGTGCGCGAGCAGGCGGAGCGCGAGAGCGCGCAGGACGAGGTTCGGCTGCGCGCGACGCTCGAAGAAGAGCGCCAGAAGATTGTCGCCTCGGCCGAGCAGGAGATCACTGCTGCCGGCGCCGTCGCTGAGCGGCAACTGCGGCGCTTCGCTGCGGGGCTTGCGGTCGATCGCGCGACTGCGCGACTGAACCTGACCGAGGGCGATGATCGCGCGCTGATTCAGGACTTCGCCGCGAGCCTGGGCGGCAGCCCCGATGGGCGCGGAGGGCGGAACTAGATGGCCAACTTTGCTGCCCGCTACGCACGCGCGCTGGCCGACGTGGTGCTTGAAAATCGTGTGCCGACCGATCAGGTCAATAACCAGCTCAATGATCTGCTTGCGACGCTCGACGAGAGCGCCGATCTGCGGCAGGCGCTCTTTAATCCGGCTCTGCCGGTGCCGGTGCGTGTTCGCGTGATCGACGCGCTGGCGCCTCGTCTAGGCCTGAGCCGCGAGGTACGCAACTTCGTGGCAGTGCTGGTGCAGCATGACCGCATCACGTCGATCCAGGACATCGTCACCGAGTACCGCGCCGAGATGGATCGCCGGCAGGGAATCTCCGAGGTCGAGATTGTCTCTGCGCGGCGGCTGGATGTGGATGAGCGGCAGCAGATGGAGCAGCAGGTGGGCCGGCTAGCCGGTACACGCGTGCGCGCTCGCTTCCGCGAGGACAAGGCGCTGATCGGCGGCGCGGTGGTGCGCATTGGCAGCACTATCTATGACGGGTCCGTACGCGGCCGGCTCGATCGCATGAAGCAGGAGTTGATGGCGGGCTAGTCGCAACACGTCACCGCCATTACGACAGATTTGCAGGAGCCGGCACAAAGGCCGGTACTGAAAGACAGAGAGACAGGGAATGGCTCAGATCAAGGCAGACGAAATCACACAGCTCCTGCGTGAGCAGATCCAGAACTACGACACGGAAATGCACGTCGACGAGGTGGGCACCATCATCTCGCTCGGTGACGGCATCGCCCGCATCCACGGCCTCGAAAAGGTGATGGCGGGTGAGCTGATCGAATTCCCGCACGGTGTCGCCGGGTTGGCGATGAACCTGGACGAGAGCGAAGTCGGCGCGGTGCTGCTCGGTGACTACACAGAGCTGCGCGAAGGCGACCAGGTCAAGCGCTCGGGACGCATCATGAGTGTCGGCGTCGGCAAGTCACTGATCGGCCGCGTCGTGAACGCGCTCGGCCAGCCCATTGACGACAAGGGTCCGATCACCGGCACGGAAGACTACCCGGTCGAGCGTCTCGCTCCCGGTGTGGTCGACCGCCAGCCTGTGCGTGAGCCGATGGCGACCGGCATCAAGGCGATTGACAGCATGATCCCGATCGGCCGCGGCCAGCGCGAGCTGATCATCGGCGACCGCCAGACGGGGAAGACGGCCGTGCTGCTCGACACGATCATCAACAATGCGAAGAACAACCTGATCTGCATCTACTGCGCGATCGGGCAGAAGCGTTCGTCGGTCGCGCAGGTGGTCAAGACGCTCGAAGAGTACGGCGCGATGGCCTACACCATCGTCGTTGCCGCGACTGCGTCCGAGCCCGCGCCGATGCAGTACATCGCTCCGTACGCTGCGACCGCCATCGGCGAATACTTCCGCGACAACGGCATGCACGCGCTGGTGATCTACGACGACCTGTCGAAGCATGCGACCGCTTACCGCGAAATTTCGCTGCTGCTGCGGCGTCCCCCGGGCCGCGAAGCGTATCCCGGCGATGTGTTCTATCTCCACTCGCGACTGCTCGAGCGCTCGGCCAAGATGAGCGACGCGCGCGGTGGTGGCTCACTGACCGCACTGCCTGTCATTGAGACCCAGGCCGGCGACGTTTCGGCTTACATTCCGACGAACGTGATCTCGATCACTGACGGCCAGATCTATCTCGAGACTGACCTGTTCAACTCGGGCGTGCGTCCGGCGGTGAACGTCGGCCTCTCGGTCAGCCGTGTCGGCGGGGCCGCGCAGATCAAGGCGATGCGCCAGGTGGCGGGCACGCTGAAGCTGGATCTCGCGCAGTATCGCGAGCTCGCAGCTTTCGCGCAGTTCGGCTCCGATCTCGACAAGGTGACGCAGAACCAGCTCAACCGCGGTGTGCGCCTGACCGAACTGCTGAAGCAGCCGCAGTTCTCGCCGCTGCCGACCGAGAAGCAGATTGCGCTCATCTTTGCCGGCACGAATGGCTTCCTTGACGACCTCAAGGTGGAAGACATCCGCGCTTTCGAGGTGGGCTTGTACAAGTATCTCGACTCGGCACAGTCGCAGTTGCTGAAGGACATCATCGAGAAGAAGACGCTTGACGACGATCTGAAGGGACGACTGAAGGGGGCGCTCGAGGAGTACAAGCGCAACTTCGTGGCCGAGCACCAGGATGCAAAGCTGAAGAGCTCGGCTGTTCAGCCGCTCGATCCGCGGGAGCAGCGCAAGGTCGACGCGGAGAAGCAGCAGAAGGAAGTCGTGGCGAAGGCCTAACCAGCGATGGCGAACGTACTTGACCTGAAACGCCGCATTCGCAGTGTGCGGAACACGCGGCAGATCACCAAGGCCATGAAGATGGTCTCCGCGGCCAAGCTGCGCCGCGCGCAGGAGCGCGCGATGGCGGCGCGGCCGTACGCGACCATGATGGCGAGCGTGATCCGCTCGCTGATGCGGCGCATCGATGTCTACGATCCCGCCACGGGCGAGCTGCGTCATCCGCTGCTTGTGCCGCGCGAAGAGAAGAACGTGCTGCTGCTCGTCATCTCCGGCGATAAGGGCTTTGCGGGCGCGTTCAACTCGAACATCGCGAAGGCCGCGTTGCGCTTCGTCGTGACCGAGAGCGAAGCCGAGCACCGCACGGTGGACGTCGAGACGGTGGGCCGTAAAGCGCGCGACCTCTTTCGTCGTCGTTATCCCGCGGCCCGCATCACGGAAGGACCAGCAGATGGTGCTCCGAGCGAGGCCGAGACGCAGGCCATGGATGTGGCGCTGATCCGTCAACGCGCCGAGCGCAACGCTTCGATCGAAGTCACAGCGGACTACCAGGGACTGCTCGACAAGCTGCGCTTCGAGCCGGTCGCCACGATTGGCGAGAGCCTGGTCGAGCGCTACGTCTCGGGCGAGATCGATGCTGCCTACGTCGTCTACAACGAGTTCCGCTCGGTGATTGCGCAGCGCGTCGTTGTCGAGAAGCTGCTGCCACTGGCGGAGCCCGGGCAGCAGGATGTCGCGCAGTCGGACGAACTCTCGCGTGAGGAGCGTGAGCGCGCGGGCGAAGCAGCCCTGAGCGCGGGCATCAGCCTGACTGAGCCCGACACCGAGCAAGCGGACGCCGAAGCGAAGCAGTTCGGCACTGCCGACGTCGACTACATCTACGAGCAGCGGCCGGAAGAGATGCTGCGCAGCCTGCTGCCGCGTTATATCGCGACGCAGATTTACCGCGGGCTGCTCGAATCCGTTGCGTCCGAGCACGCAGCGCGCATGACGGCCATGGACGCGGCCTCCAACAACGCCTCCGACATGATCGACTCGCTCACGCTGACCATGAATCGCGTGCGCCAGGCGGCCATCACGAAGGAAATCATTGAGATTGTGAGCGGCGCGGCCGCTCTGTAAGGACAGGTATGGCACAGATGAATGACACGCACTCCTCCGCCGTGCACGGCATGGGCGAGGGGCAGGATCAGGGCGCGGGCTACCAGGGCTCGAAGATGGCCGCCGGCAAAGAGAACATCGGCAAGGTGGTCCAGATCTCCGGGCCCGCCGTTGACGTGCAATTTAACGAACGCACGATGCCGTCCATCTACCAGGCGCTGCGCGTGGTCAGCGAAGGCTTCAACGTGCCCTCGCCGATCAACGTCATCCTCGAAGTGCAGCAGCACATCGGCGAAGGCCGCGTGCGCTGCGTCGCGATGGAGTCGACGGAAGGCATGGTGCGCGGCATGCGCGTCATCGACCTGGGCGGTCCCATCACCGTGCCGGTCGGTATCCCGACACTCGGTCGCGTGCTCAATGTGATCGGCATGCCGGTCGACGAACTGGGCCCGGTCAACGCGACGGAGATGCGCCCCATCCACCGCAGCGCGCCTGCCTTCGACGAGCAGTCCACATCGGAGGAGATGTTCGAGACCGGTGTCAAGGTCATTGACCTGATCCAGCCCTTCCTCAAGGGCGGCAAAATCGGCCTGTTCGGGGGCGCCGGGGTGGGCAAGACCGTCGTCATTCAGGAGCTGATCAACAACGTCGCTTCCAAGCACGGCGGCGTCTCGGTGTTTGCCGGCGTTGGCGAGCGCACCCGTGAGGGCACCGACCTGCTGCTCGAGTTCCAGGAGTCAGGCGTCATCGACACGAAGAACCGGGAGAAGTCGAAGGCCGCGCTGGTCTATGGCCAGATGACTGAGCCGCCAGGCGCACGTCTGCGCGTTGCGCTCACCGGCCTCACCATCGCGGAGTATTTCCGCGACGAGCAGGGTGCAGACACGCTGCTGTTCATCGACAACATCTTCCGCTTCACGCAGGCCGGCTCTGAAGTCTCGACGCTACTGGGCCGCATGCCTTCTGCCGTGGGCTACCAGCCGAACCTTGCGACCGAGATGGGTGAGCTGCAGGAGCGCATCACCTCGACCAAGCGGGGCTCGGTCACATCGGTGCAGGCCATCTACGTGCCCGCTGACGATCTCACGGATCCGGCGCCAGCCACCGCCTTCGCTCACCTCGATGCGACGACTGTGCTGTCGCGTCCGCTGTCGGAGCTCGGCATCTACCCTGCCGTCGATCCGCTGGCCTCGACCTCCCGCATCCTGACGCCGCGTGTCGTCGGCCAGGAGCACTACGATGTCGCGCAGGGCGTAAAGCGCATTTTGCAGCGTTACAAGGACCTGCAGGACATCATCGCCATCCTCGGCATCGACGAACTCTCGGAAGAGGACAAGCTGACCGTGCAGCGCGCTCGCAAGGTGCAGCGCTTCCTGTCGCAGCCCTTCCACGTTGCTGAGGTCTTTACTGGCTCGCCGGGCAAGTACGTGAAGGTCGAGGACACGGTCCGTTCCTTCAAGGAGATCATTGACGGCAAGCACGACAGCATCCCGGAGCAGGCCTTCTACATGAAGGGCTCGATTGATGATGTGCTGGAAGCGGCCGAGAAGCTGCAGGGAGTAAACGCCTAAGCCATGGCCGATCAACTGCAAGTGCGGCTGGTGACGCCCGATCGCGAGCTGGTCAACACGACTGCGGACGCGGTTGAGCTGCCCGGCCGCACCGGCTACCTCGAAGTCCTGTATGGGGCGGCTCCGCTGCTCACCGAACTAGGCACCGGCGTGGTGACAATTCACGGCGCAGCTGCCGGGCAGGACCGGTTTTACGTCGCGTGGGGCTTCGCCGAGGTGCTGCCGAATCGCGTCACCATCCTGGCCGAGTCCGCGGAGCGCCCGGAAGAGATCGACACGGCGGCCGCACAGCAGGAGATGGATCGCGGCCAGCAGATGTGGAATCAAGCAGGCGAGAACGCATCTCAATATGAGCGGGCCAACGCTGTCATGCACGACGCACAGTCGCGGCTGGATGCAAAGGGCGGCGCGCGTTAGCCAGGCGAACTCTACACTGCATCGAGCGAAGGACGTATTGCTGAATACCTCTGACATCATCATTGCTCTCGACCAACGGATCGAAGAGCTGCGCGCGGCTCGCGCACTGCTCGCGGACAGCGCCTGGTTGCGCTCTACTCCCGCCTCCCGGCGGACGAAGCAGCGCGCGAGCCCTGTGGCTGCTCCGGTCGTCGCCCTTCCTGAGCCGGCGACCGTGACGGTGGTGCCTGCTCGAATGCCTCGCATGCGCGGCACACGGCGCAAGACAGCTCCGCTACCGCAAACTAGCGCGTTGAGCTCCCTCGTCCCGCAGGGGCCGGTGGCCGTATCGGCCGCGAGTGTGCAGGCCGCCAAGGCCCCTCCCGCCGCTCCTCCCGTCCAGAGCGCGTACGACTTCCTGCGCGGCTAGGAACCCCGGGTTCAGCCAGTACACCTCGGGTCTTCCCCGATCGCTGTGATCGATTCTGCTGCACCACTGCGACAGATCCACAGCATCACCCGAATTTGACAACAATCACTGTTGCTAATTACGCCTCTGGTCGAATACAAGGATGAGCAGCTCTTGGCCGCCGCCTGGCCGAGAGCACTTCCGCATTCCAGGAGCTCCCCCATGAGGCTTGTCCGCAACACAGCGCTGATGGCATTCACCATAGCCGCGTCTCTTCCGCTCGCCACTCTCTCCATGTCAGCCCAGACCGCTCAGCCGGCGAAGGAGACGCCGCACGGTCGCTATGCAGTCCTCGCTCCACGCATCACCCCGGAGCCGGCCACGGCACGCGTCACAGCAGCCTCGACTCTTTCCCTGCGAACATGGAACGGCTCCTTCGCATACGGCGGCAAGACGTACACGTACAACATGGTGGGCGCGGCGCCTTCGAGTAACAGCTCTGTGGCGATTCCCGTTTACATCATTCCCGTGAAGGTTGTGGTCAGTAACAACGGGGTGCGCAGCACGTTCGACGCCGAGCACGTGCTGTCGAACGGCAAGTCGGTTGTGGCAAACACGGTTGACTCTCCGCTCTTCACGTCCAGCATCAACTACACGGTCGGCTCCGCGAATGTGGGCACGACGCAGTACATCGATGCATACCAGAGGGCAAATTTCTGGGGCACTGTGAGCAGCCACACGAACTCCCACTTATTGCTGGACACGCCCACGGTGCTGGCGGAGCAGACGCTCACCGTGCCTACGAATTACGGAAAGACCGGCTCTCCCTTTGGGTTCACCGCTGGTCTCGTCGACATCAACTGGTTCGACGCACAACTACCAGGCATCATTGCGGCTAATGGCATCCAACCCAACGCCCTGCCGATCTTTCTGACCTATGACGTGTACCTGACGCAGAACGGAAGCTGCTGCATCGGCGGCTATCATTCGTCCGAGGGCAGCACCAGCAATCCTCAGTCTTACTCTCATGCCACATACATCGATCACAGCGGCGCGTTCGCTCAGGATGTGTCGGCGCTGTCTCATGAGCTGGGCGAATGGGCAGACGATCCGCTGACCGTGAACTACAACGGCAACGAGACGCCGTGCGGCATTCTCGAGAATGGTGACCCGCTCGAGAACACGGCCAACTACGGCGACTACGCGTATAGCCTGGGTGGCTTTACCTACCACTTGCAGGATCTGGCTTTCCTGCCCTACTTCGGCGCACCGGCCAGCACGTCAGCGAATGGCTGGTACAGCCTTCATCATGCGGCTCTTTCCGTGTGTTCGAACGGCTCCTAACAACGTTGAGGCAGCCTTAGCATTCAGCCCGCCCTACCTTCTGGCGGGCTGCATGCGTTTCGGCACCGTGCTATGGTTCAGAGCATCGCTGTCGCCACACTCGCGGAGTCACCACTCAGATGAGCTCAAGAGTCCTCACCATTCTGGCCGTTGCCGTTGCGGCTCTACCTGCTCTCCATGCGCAGGCCGCCGAGGGCACAGAAGAGTACGTGAAGGCGCATTACACCAAATACGAATACCGCATTCCAATGCGGGATGGAGTGCGCCTTTTCACGTCTGTTTATGTGCCGAAAGACCACGCGCAGGCATGGCCGATCCTGATGGATCGCACGCCGTATTCGGTGGCGCCCTATGGTGAAGATCAGTACAAGAAGGAGCTTGGGCCCTCGCGTGAGTTCGAGCGCGCCGGCTATATCTTCGTGTACCAGGATGTGCGCGGACGCTATATGTCGGAGGGCAAGTTCATCGAGATGACGCCGCACATCGACGACAAGAAGTCGAAGACGGATGTCGATGACAGCTCCGATATGAGCGACAGCGTCGATTGGCTGCTCGCGCATGTGCCGAACAACAATGGCAAAGTCGGTATCTGGGGTATCTCGTACCCAGGCTTCTATACGTCCGCCAGCATCGTCGATTCGAATCCCGCCATCAAGGCTGCGAGTCCTCAGGCGCCCATGACGAACCTCTTCGAAGGCGATGACGCGTACCACGGCGGAGCCTTCATGCTGGCTGCCAGCTTTGGTTTCTACGCCGGCTACTTCCGTCCTTTCGAGCATCCGATGACGCCGGCCGAGATGGGTCCGGTGCATCCGTTCGACATGGGAACTCCCAACGGTTACGAATTTTTTCTGCGCGCCACGCCGACCTCTGTGCTGAACACGCAGGCCTCGAACCCGCTGCTGACGGACCAGATCAACCACGACACCTTCGACAGCTACTGGAAGGCGCGGGATCTCTCGCAACATATGAAGAACGTCCACTGCGCCGTCATGACGGTGGGCGGCTGGTATGACGCCGAAGACCTGAGCGGTCCCTGGCGCACCTACCGCGCGATCGAGAAGGCCAACCCGGGCACACCCAACACCATCGTCGAAGGGCCATGGGTTCATGGCGGCTGGGCGCGCACGGATGGGGATCGCCTTGGGGACGTTGCGTTCGACGCAAAGACGGCTCAGTTCTTTCGCGAGCAGATCCAGTTTCCGTTTTTCGAGTACTACCTGAAGGGCAAGGGTGAGGCGCCGCCTGAGGCGTATATGTTCGAGACCGGCACGAATGTCTGGCGCAAGTATCCCAGTTGGCCCCCGCCGGCCGCGCAGACGAGGCATCTCTACTTTCATCCCGGCGGGCGGCTCTCGTTCGACGCTCCCACGCACGATGCGAAAGGCGCGGAGTATGACGAGTACGTGAGCGACCCGATGCACCCGGTTCCGTTCGTTGGCTATGTCACCGACACTGTGCCGCAGCGCTACATGGTGGACGATCAGCGCTTCGCGGCAACACGGCCCGATGTACTCGTCTACCAGACCGAGCCGCTGATCGAGGACGTCACGATCGCAGGACCGATCTCCCCAAAGCTTCGTATCTCCTCGAGTGGCACGGATTCTGATTTCGTGGTGAAGCTGATCGACGTGTACCCCGAGGACTACCCCGATGCCGAGGGGACGACCAGCGGCAACAAGCGGATCACTGGCGACGCGCCGCTGCACATGGGTGGCTACCAGGAGCTTCTGCGCGGTGAGCCGATGCGCGCGAAGTTCCGCAAGAGCTGGGAGACACCCGAAGCGCTGAAGCCGGGGCAGGCGACCGAGATCAACTTCGACATGCCGGACCTCGATCACACCTTCCGCAAAGGGCACCGCATCATGGTGCAGGTGCAGAGCTCGTGGTTTCCGCTGACCGATCGCAATCCGCAGACCTTCACCGATATTCCGCATGCCCGGCTGGAAGACTTCCAGAAGGCGACCGAGCGGGTCTATCACTCGGCCGCGGAGCCGAGTGGGGTGGAGCTGCTGGTTCTGCCACAGCCTTGACCATGGAAGCCCGATCGCCTTTGGCTTGAGCGCTTCGAGGGTGACGGGACCAGAGCGTAGCGGGTAGCATGGTCGCTTGGCCGCGAAGACCCGAAACCAGGGGCTGCGTCCCGAGTCGACATGAGCATTCGCACGCAACAGCGAGCCAATCCTGCGGCTGGCCCCGCGGTCAGCAATGGCCACCAGCCAGCGCCGGTGCGTGCTGCTGCGGTTGCTGCGGCAGCCGGGTGCACCGACCGCGGTCGCGTTCGTAGCGGCAACGAGGATTCCTTCGTCATGCATGCGGACTCTGGCGTGTTCGTGGTCTGCGACGGCATGGGCGGCGCCGCGGCGGGCGAGACAGCAAGCCGCCTGGCTGCGGATACCGCCGCCGCTGTGCTGGCCAAGTCAGGCGTTGGCGATGCCGGTCTGCGCGATGCAGTGCGGCAGGCGAACGTCACCGTGTATCAGCACGCACGACAGGACCGTCGTCTTGAAGGCATGGGCACCACGCTGGTGGCGCTCGCCGTGGACAGCACGCGGGCGTGGGTCGCGCATGTGGGGGACAGCCGCTGCTATCGCTGGCGCGGCGGAGTGCTGCAGCGGCTCACGCACGATCACTCGCTGGTGGAAGAGCAGATTCGCTTCGGCCGCATGACCCGCGAGCAGGCGCGCCGCTCACCCATGCAGAACGTGATCACGCGTGCCATCGGCACACGCGAAGAGGTGGTGCCCGACGTGCAGGAGCTGCCGCTTGAGCATGGGGACGTATTTCTCCTGGCGTCAGACGGACTGACACGCGAGCTCTCCGACCCCGCGCTGAGCGCGATCCTCGCCTCCGCGGGCCACGACCTCGAGGCCGCCTGCGATCGCATGATCGCTGCTGCGAATGCGGCAGGCGGTCGCGACAACATTACCTGCATCCTGGTCCGTACCACGGCTTAACGGCTAAGGCTTTGTGCTGCCTGAGCGCAGCGCGCGGTTCTGCGCAATGCAGTCTGTGTAAGCCTTCAGGAAGCGGCTGCTGAGCTGCCGATACTGCTCGATGGTCTGGAAGCGGCGCGTCAGCGGCTCCTGGTTCAGCAGATACACGCTCGTCGCGATGTGGCTCGCATCGTCGAACAGCAGGTAGAAGCCGAGCGTACCGCCCTGTAGCACGGTTCGATTGATCCCGCGCACCTCGAGTCCATGGAGTTCGTGCGGCAAGGTCGTGTCCGGCTGCATGTCGTGGCTGGAGGAGAGCAGAAACGCCAACTCATCGAGCAGGGTCTGCTTCTCTGCAGCCCAGCGGGTCGCCGGCAGCACCTCCGGCTTAACGTTCGCGAAGAAGTCGCCACCGAGCCCATACGCGAGCATGATGCGGCGGCCAGCCTCCATGTCGATCGATCTGGGACCGGCCTTGGTCTGGATCGTGCGCTGCTGCACTCCGTCGGGCAACGCGTCGATCTTCACCACGGCCAAACCGTCGTCGAAGGTGCAGGACTCGTAGTTGTGCAGGAGTGCGCTGTCTGCTGCCGCACCGGGGGTAGCCTGTGCGTGCGCGTGGTTTGGCAGAAGGAGCAGAAGAAGCAGGGCGGGAGAGACGCGCAGGCGAGGCATGGGCACGGGCAGTATACGGCGGCCGGTCAGCTAGAATCGCCCTGTGGCCAATGCAAGCGCTCTGACCTTTCAACAGCTCCTGTTCAATCTGCAGACATTCTGGGCTGCGCGCGGTTGCGTGCTGCAGCAGCCCTACGATGTGGAGGTCGGCGCCGGCACCATGTCGCCGGAGACATTTCTGCGCGTGCTCGGGCCGAAGCCGTTTTCCGTCGCGTATGCGCAGCCATCGCGGCGTCCTGCCGATGGCCGCTACGGCGAGAACCCGAATCGGCTGTTCAAGCACACGCAGTTCCAGGTGATCCTCAAGCCCCCGCCAGAGCGCGTGCAGGAGATCTATCTCGAGTCGCTCGCCGCCATGGGGATCGATCTGCGCGTGCATGATTTGAAGTTCGAGGAGGACAACTGGGAGTGGCCGGCAGGTGGCGCGTGGGGCGTGGGCTGGCAGGTGATGCTCGATGGACTTGAGGTCACGCAGTTCACGTATTTCCAGCAGTGCGGCGGCCTCGATCTCGATCCAATCTGCGCCGAACTCACATACGGTCTGGAACGCATAGCCGCCTTTCTGCAGGATGTGGATTCCATTTACGACATCGTGTGGGCGCGAGATCCGGCGACGGGACGCGCGATCACCTACGGCGAAGTGCGCTTGCAGGAAGAGGTGCAGTTCTCGACCTATAACTTCGAGCACGCGGACGTGGCCAAGCTGTGGGAGCACTTCCGCCTTTACGAGCAAGAATGTCAGGCGCTGCTGGCGCTGGTGCGCGACGACGAAGCCACGCGTCGCGAGCGGGATCGCGTCCCCGTGCTCGCGGCGTATGACCTGTGCCTGAAGTGCTCACACTTGTTCAACCTGCTCGATGCGCGGGGAGCCGTCAGCGTGACCGAGCGGGTCGGTATCATCGCGCGCATCCGCAACCTCACGGTCGGTGTCGCGCGCGCTTACGCGGCCGCACAGCGCACACCACAGGCTGCCTGAGCCTCGCACGCTGGTCGACGAAGGAAAGAGAACGATGCCAGAGTTTTTGTTGGAGATAGGGCTCGAGGAAATTCCTGCCCGCATGATCGACGCAGCGGAGCGCGAGCTGGCGCAGCGCGTGCGGGAGCTGCTCGGGGCTGAGCGGCTGCTCGAACCGGCAGCAGAACTCACCAGCTATGCCACCCCGCGGCGGCTTGCCGTCTGGGTGCGCGGCGTGCTCGCGCAGCAACCAGACGTAACTGAGCAACTCACCGGGCCGGCATGGAAGATCGCCTTTCGAAACGATCAGCCCACACCCGCGGCTGCGGCGTTCGCGAAGAAGGCTGGCGTATCGATCGAGCAGCTCGTGAGGCAGGCGACGGTCAAGGGTGAATACGTCTCCGCAACCGTGACCAGAGCCGGACGCCGTGCGGCGGACATTCTCGCCGAGCGCCTGCCCGCGGAACTCGCGAAGCTTTACTGGGCGAAGAGCATGTACTGGCGGCCGGGGAAGCCGGAGCGCTTCGTGCGCCCGGTGCGCTGGCTTCTCGCATTGCTCGATGGGGCCGTCGTGCCGGTCGAGTTCGGCGGCAAGAGCGCTGGTGCGGTGAGCTTCGGCCATCGCGTGCTGCACGGCGATGCGCCGGTGACCGTCACCTCTGGCGCAGAGTACGCCGTACAGCTCGAGCGAGCGTATGTGCTGGCCGACGTTGCAGCGCGGCGCGAGCGGATTCGCAAGACACTGGACCACGTCACGCGCAGCGTCGCTGGAGCACGCTGGCGCGAAGATGAGGCGCTGGTCGAGACGGTGACGCAACTCACGGAGTGGCCGTCGGTCGTGCTCGGCACCTTTGAGCGCGAGTACCTCGACCTGCCGGAAGAAGTGCTGGTGACCGTCATGCGCGATCACCAGAAGTACTTCGCTGTCGATGATGCGAGCGGACGTCTCGCCCCGCACTTCCTCGCGGTGCTGAACACTGAAGTGGACGAGGCGGGCGTGGCGATCATTCGCCACGGCAATGAGCGCGTGCTGCGCGCGCGCTTCAACGACGCGCGCTTCTTCTGGACAGTTGATCAGAAGACGCCGCTTGCCGACCGCGTCGAACTGCTGAAGGCGGTCACCTTCCAGAAAGACCTGGGCAGCTACTACGCGAAGGCGGAGGCGAATGGGCGGCTCGCGCATGCCCTGGCCGGGGCTGTCGCCGCGCGTGGAGTCGCGGTGGACGAGCCGGCGCTGGCGACGGCGGCGCGGCTGGCCAAGGCCGACCTCACCGCGGAGCTGGTGAAGGAGTTCACCGAGCTGCAGGGCGTCATTGGTGGGCTGTACGCACGCGCAGAGGGCCTGGGGGAGACGGTCGCACAGGCGATCTACTGGCAGTACCGGCCGGCAGCGGCCGACGATGCCATTCCGCCCACGGTCGAGGGACAACTGCTCGGACTGGCGGACCGCACGGCGACGATCGTGGACATGTTCGCGCTTGGGCTGGAGCCGACCGGGTCGAAGGATCCGTTCGCGCTGCGTCGCGCGGCGAACGGCGTGATCCGCATTCTGGCCGAGTCGTCGTTGCCGTTGACGCTGGGCGAACTGGAGCGGCTGGCGACCAGCCCGCAGCAGGATGCGCTGGCGGAGACGACGACCTCGGCGGTCGCTGGCTTCCTGCGCGAGCGGCTGGACTTCTACCTGCGCGAGGTGCTGGGGCTGCGCTACGACGTGACCAAGGCGGTGCTTGCGGCAGGAGCGGATGACGTGGCCGACGCGATCGCGCGCGCGCGTGCGCTGGCTGACGTCCGCGCGGCTGATACTGAAGGGAATCTGGAAGCGATCTCGGCTGCCTCGAAGCGGATCCAGAACATCCTGCGCCAGGCACGCGAGCGCGGCGAGCCATACGATACTGCGCCCGTGGCAGATGCGCTGCACGAGCCAGAGGAGCGCGAGCTGCACACGCGCCTCGCTGCGGTTGCGCCGGAGGTCGAGACGCTGGCTGCGGCGCGACAGTACGAGGAGGCGCTGCGCCGGATCGCGACGCTGCGTCCGTCCGTCGATGCGTTCTTCGACGAGGTGATGGTGATGGCTCCAGACGCTGCGGTGCGCCGCAACCGGCTGTCACTGATCGCGGAGGTGGCGCAGCGCTTTTCGCGCATTGCAGACTTCTCGGAGATCGTTCCAGGGATCGTCGCCGGCTGAGTTCGGCGTCCGCCTGTACAGGGCGGCGTTCGCGCGTATGATGGTCGGCCATGGGATCGACTACACGACGCCACTTCCTCGGCATGAGCGCGACGGCAGCGCTTGCTTCGGCTGTTCTTCCGCGCCTCTCATTCGCCTCGCCGTACGGGCTACCGCTCGGGCTGCAGCTCTACTCGGTCCGCGAGGAGCTGCCCAAGGATTACGCGGGCACACTCAAGGCGGTTGCTGCACTCGGCTACCGCGAAGTCGAGGCGGCCGGCTTCTTCGGCCACTCTGCGCCTGAGGTGAAACAGGCGCTGTCTGCTGCGGGCCTGCGCTGCGTCAGCGGACACTATCCGTGGCCGCAGCTCGATGGCAAGCTCGATGCGGTGATCGACTTCCACAAGCAGATCGGTGCGGAGTACATCGTCTGCGCGTACCCGGGCCACAAGCCCGGCAGTGCGTCCGGCGATCCGCACAGCTTCTCACTCGATGACTGGCGCTGGAATGCAGAGCAGTTCAACAAGGCAGGCGCGACGGTGAAGAAGGCCGGGCTGCGCTTCGGGTATCACAACCACACGCCGGAGTTTAAGAAGGAAGGCGGCGTGGTGCCGTACGACGAACTGCTGCGGCTGACCGATCCGAACCTGGTCACGTTCGAACTGGACTGCGGCTGGGTGATGGTCGGCGGCGCCGATCCGATCGCATACCTGAAGAAGTACCCGAACCGCATCTCGATGCTGCACGTGAAGGACTTCCAGAAGGGCGTCAATCCGCCGCACGCAGCGCAGCTGGGGGAGGGGATGATCGACTACAAGCCGATCTTCGCCGCTGTGAAGCCGGGGCAGATTCGCCACGCGTTCATCGAGCAGGAGGAGTTCGATGTTCCCTGGCAGCAGGCGCTGAAGACAGATGCGGCTTACATGAAGAAGCTCCAGGTGTGATGGTGCAGATGTGAAAAGAGCCGGCAGCCCTGATTGGGGCTGCCGGCTCTTTCTGTTGGCGCATGGCGCGGGAGGGCTAGAAGGGAATGTCGTCGTCGGTGATGCCCTGATCGCCGTAGTCGTCGTTGACCGGGGCCGGGGCGCGCTGGTCGTAGCCGCCGGAGCTGCTGCCGCTCGACTGACGGCTGCTGCCGCCGTAGCTGCCACCGCCACCGCCTTCACCTTCGCCGCGCCCGGAGAGCAGGACGAGCTCGTTGACCAGGATCTCGGTCCGGTAGACCTTTTTGCCGGTCTCCTTGTCGTCCCAGGAGCGGGTGGTGAGGCGTCCCTCGACGTAGATCTTGCTGCCCTTCTTGACGTAGTCACGCACGATCTCCGCGGTGCGGGCGAAGGCGGCGAGGTTGTGCCATTCGGTGCGGTCCTGCCACTCGCCGGCCTTGTCCTTGAACCGATCGGAGGTGGCGATCGTGAAGTTGGCGACGGCCTGACCGCTGGGGAGGAACTTGACCTCGGGATCCTTGCCGACGTTGCCGAGCAGGGTCACTCTGTTGACGCTCTTTGCCATGATTCTTGTCCTTCGCTGGGGCTAAACGACGAGGATAGCAGAGGGCGGCGCCCCACCCCTCCCCCCTCCGGCTCCCGGCTTTCTCGGCGTAACGATAGGTCGGCACAGCACTTAGCACCAGCGAGGACGCTAACTGTGGCTGTTCAGAGAGGTTAGCGGCAAAGATGTGCAAGCACTGAGGTTAGCGCTGCTGTTCAGTGTGCGGGAGGCACAGCAGAAAACGATCCTGATTCCATGCTAGAGGATTGGGTGGGGTGGTTACGCCAAGTTTCTGCGGCGCGGGCTGGGTCGCTGGTCTGTTTCGGGAACAGTGACGTATTCCCATCGAGCCAAGGGAGTCCTGCCTGTAGGATCAGGTCGGCCATGATCGAAGCGGAATACACCGTCTCCTACTCTGACTACAAAGCCGCGATGCGTTTGTTCACGCGGCACAGTACTCACTGCGCGATCCGGTGGGCGATTACCTTCCTGCTGCTCACACCGTTCTCCCTATTCACTTCGCTCATCTCCCTGTGGCCTCGCTTGATCGGTTCAGGGAGGCCCGGGCACCCACTCCATGCAGCTCTCAACATGGGCATCGCTTGCTTTTTCCCTTTGCTTTACCACTTGAGTTTGCGGCGAGGGTACCGCAACCTCTTCCTTCTGTCCGACTCGAAGCAGTTGCTCTTCCGTGCAGATCAGTCCGGGTTACTGTTCCACCTGGCGTCTAAAGCGGAGTCCCGCTACGAGTGGGGAGCAGTGAAGCGGTGGTACCAGAATAAGAATTGCCTCATCCTCTTCGTGAGTAAGGTTCACTTCCTCCTTCTTCCCCAACACGCATTGAGTGAATCGCAATGGAAAGAGTTCCGCGGCATGATCGCGGCGCATGTCTCACAGGGAGTGAAGTAAGGATCGGTCCGGGGCATCCATTGATCCGAATGTGCTCGTCGCCGGTGAAGTGGGTGAAGAGATATCTTGAGCACTGGCCTCGTTCACCCACCCCACACGCGACTTCCTAGCGGACTTCAGCCCTTCGTGTTGCCCTGCGTCAGTTCAGCGAGAACCTCGGCGACCTTGTCGAGTATCTGGTTCCAGCCCTCGAGCTGTCCGCTCTCCTTTGCGCTCTCCATGGGTTCATTGCCGATGAAGGTAAGCTTCGTCTTCCCGTTGCCCAGGTCCTCGAACAGGGTGACGTCATTCGCATCGGCGATCGCCTCATGCTCTATGCCATAGTCCGCGGCGTCGACCTTGTTTCCCTGCGCGTCGGCGAAGTACATCGAGGACACGATCTTTTCGTGCGGAACGATCTCGTGGTATTCGCCAGCATTCCAGAACTCCTGCCCATCCGGGGATCGCATGCAGAGGAGGAACTTGCCGCCGACGCGGAAGTCCATCTTGCAGACGGGCACGGTGAAGCCCTTCGGCCCCCACCACTGCATTGCATACTTCGGTTCTGTCCACGCCTTCCAAACCAGTTCGCGTGGAGCGTCAAAGATCCGGGTGATCACCATCCGCTCTGTTTCACTTACCGTGCTGTTTGCCATGCTTCTCCTCCGCCTTTTTCATTTCGTTCACGACCACTTCCAGCTTGTCGAGACTTTCTTCCCAGAACCGGCGATAGCTGAAGGCCCAATCACTGACTGTCTTGATCGCCTCCGGCCGGAGTGTGCAGACACTCTCGCGTCCACGCCTGGTCTTTGTCACAATCCGCGCCCGCACCAGATAAGCGATGTGTTTCGAGATCATCTGCTGCGAGAGGGCAAACGGTTCTGTCAATCCATGCACGGAGGCAGGCCCCTGGGAGAGCCGTTCGATCATTGCCCGTCGAGTGGGATCGGAGAGAGCCGCAAATGTTGTGTTCAACTGATCCACAACCACATGGTAGTGAATTAGTGCGAGATGTCAAGGAGGAATTGCGATGCCGAAGTCACGTCCGGAGTGTCCGTGGCAGAGCGCGGCGGGAAGGGCAGTGCCTGAAGAAAAAGCCCCACGCCGACGAGGCGTGGGGCTTGTGATCTGCGTTGCCGTGTTCGTTTACTGGCGTGAGCGCATGTAGTTGCTGCTGTTCGAGCGCAGGCTGACGTCGCTTGCGGTGCGGAAGCGAAGGACTGTTTCCGCGGGGATGTCGAGCGACTTGCCGCGGGTCAGGGTCTGTGCGCCGGCTCCGGCTGCGCCGCCGGCCAGTGCGCCGATGGCTGCGCCCTTGCCCCCGCCGGCGAGTGCTCCGATCAGGGTGCCGGCCACTGCGCCGCCGCCGACGTACTTGCCGGTGCGCTTATTGGCGCCGACGCCGTCCTTGCGGCTGCCCGACTCACTCACTGACTCGCTCGAGACGCGATAGCGGTGGCCATTCACGGTGACGGAGTCGAGATCGAGCGTCATGTCATTGCCGCTGCTTTTGGACGGCACGGAGACGAGGCGCAACTCTGCGCGCGAGCCCTTGGGGATGGCGACGCGGCCGTTCTGGTCGAGCACTTCGTTAGCCACGGTGCCGGTGTAGCTCTCGCCGACGCGGCCGGCTTCCTTCACGTTGATGGCCTGATCGGTGCGCACCTGGATCTCGGTGCCGGCGGAGACGTAATCCGCGGTCTGAGAGCGAGCGGAGCGCGAAGAGCGGGCGGTGGTGGTGCCCGTGTCATCGCTCTGGGCCAGCAGCGCTGGTCCGTTCAGCATGAGTAGTACCGCGACCCCGGGAAGAAGTGTCTTCAGCTTCATCGTGAAAGCCTCCTATGTCCTGTTGAGGGATGTCTGCCAGCGGCTGCGAGATGGCTGGCGACGGACGGGCTAGCGCGCGGCGACCTGCTGGCGGGGCACGGTGGCCGCCTGGCGCAGGACGGCGGCCGCGGCCTGCTCGAGGGTGGGCGCATCGGGCTCGCGGGTGAAGCGGGAGCGCTCATCGTCCTGCTGGAGCGAGACGCTGTGGAAGAGCAGCGCGTTGCCATCGAGGTGAACGCGGATGGCGGTGAGCTGCCAGAGATTATCGCCAACGGGCTGCTGCTCGAGCGCGAAGGAGCTGCCCTGCTTGAGCCGGCCGAGCAGGCCGCCGCCGAAGGTGACGTCATGGATGAGGTGGCCGTTCATGGACCGGATGCGATAGCTGGCGTTGTCGGCGACGAGGTCGCCGGTCATGCCGGCGAAGACGCGCGCGTCGCGGGTGGGCGGGTGGAACTTCGGGTCGGGCTCGAAGTGCAGTGTAGTGCTGGTCTCGGTGGCGGCGGTGCGGGTCCAGAGGAAGGCCTGCGGCAGCAGCTTGAGGAGGTCATCGACCTGCTGGAGGTCGTGCTTGTTCTCGGCGATCTCCTTGTTCTGGGCGCGGGTGTCGTGAAGAAAGCGCTGGATCTCGGCCTGCTGCTCGGCTTCGGAGAGGGTGCGTCCATCGCGCTCGAGCACGCGGCAGACGCTGCCGTGGGGCGTCGCGGCCACCCACTGCACGATGTGCTCGTGGGGCTTGCGATTGTCCTGGAAGTAGAGCCACTCGGAGTGGTCGGCGGCGTTGGCGGCGCGCTCGGTATCGACGACCTTCTGGACGGTCTGAAGTGGTGTCTGGGCGAGGGCAGCGGCGGGCAAGAGGAGCAGCAGAGCTGCAAGGCAGAGACGGGGTGTGGGCATGCGAAGGCTCCTCGACAGGGAGCCGGAAGGATGCATGGAACCGAGCAGTCCGGCTGCCTGGCTGGGCTTTCGATGCCGGCAGGCAGGTGGCGGGCTGCACGAATTTCGAAGGGGATGGCGCCCGGTGCCCGGACGCGTTTGAGCGTCCGGGCCGGACGGGGGAGGGGCTACTGCTTGTGGTAGTCCTGGTTGCCGTGGTCGAGGTTGCCAGCCACGCTCAGGATGGTCTGCGAGTTGGGACCGGTGATGACGTAGGAGGCGTAGTCGTGGATGCCCGGCTCGCCCGCATCGGTGAAGACGAAGCTGATGTGGTAGCCGGTGTTGCCGTTGTACTCGCCTGTACCGGAGCCGATGATCTCGGGCACGCCGGCGGAGTTGATGAAGCAATAGGCGGAGGTGAGGCTGGTGAGGTGGAAGCGATCGCCGCCAAAGTTGATCTCGAGCCGGTTGGGCGTGACGGAGGCGTCGCAGTGCAGCTCGAAGCCATGGGTGACGCGCTCGCCAGAGTTGGTGAAGATGCTGCCACCGCCGGTCCAGCGACCGCTCAGCTCAGTCAGGACGCTGTTGACGAAGTGGACGTAGGTGCTCTGCTCACCGAGGACTTCCACGCGCGCGGAGCGCTGAGGGAAGGTCCATGTGGCGAGGCTGTTGCTGGGCGCGGCCCAGACGCTGGTGAGCACGGTGCCGGGGGCGTCGTCTTCGCTGACGGTGTAGGTGAGGTTGGGACCGTTCGCGACGAAGGTGCAGCCGCCGACCGGGACAGAGACGACGACGGTGGAGGCGAGGTGGCCGCCGCTGACATGGAAGGTGAAGAGTCGGCCGGCGAGGGCGGTGCTGGGCGAGGCGTCCTTGCAGACGTAGAGCGAGTGCGCGTGCAGCAGAGGCGTGCACAGGGCGAGCAGGAGCGCGAGAGCGAGGCCGGCGCGGAGAGAGAGTTGACGAAGAATCACGGGAGGTGCCTCCTACGAAGGCGTTTCGAAACGGAAACGCAGCGAGAGCCGGGGATGTTGGGGGGAACGAAGGGCCCGGGTCGTCGAGGGAGGAGGGGTGAAGCGCGACCCTGCAGCTAGGATGGCTGCGCACCTGTGGGTTGGCACGGAATTTTATCGATATACCGGCGGGGAACCGGTGAGCGCGTGAGCGCTGGCGCTGCTAGCGGCTGAGGCGTTTGTTGCGGAGGTACTTCGCGCCACCAAGCAGCAGCAGCATGGAGCCGAAGGGCAGGCACATCATGGCGACGATGAGCGAGAGCCAGCCGGGGCTGGTGTGGGGGCCATGCTCGCCGACGCCGCCGAAGACGAAGCGCGTGGCTGCGGCGGCGAGGATGCCGACCAGCAGGACCCAGAATGCGGCCTGGAGGAGCTGACGGGTGCCGTCGTCGGGGAGCGGCGCGCCACCGCCGGGGGAGGGCGGGTTGCCGAGGTTGCGTGGCTCGGTGGGCATCGGCTTGGTGGGCATGGACTGCGTGGGCATTTGGGTCGGCGATTCGGGCAGGGGCGTGAGGGGCATCGCGGTTATCCGTGCCAGCCGGCGAGCATCGCGTAGACGACGACGCCGGTGACGGAGACGTAGAGCCAGATCGGGTAGGTCCAGCGGGCGATCCTGCGGTGGGTGGCGAAGCGGCCGCTGAGCGCGAAAAAGAAAGTGATGAGCACCAGCGGCAGAGCGACGACGGAGAGCAGGATGTGGCTGATGAGGATGACGATGTAGGTCATCCAGACGGCGTTGTGGGGGCCGGGGAAGCGCATCTCGCCGTGCAGGTAGTGGTTGGTGATGTAGCTGACCAGGAAGAGCGAGGAGAACGCGAAAGCCGAGAGCATGGCGGCACGGTGCGCGGCGATGCGGCGGCGGCGGATCAACATGTAACCGACGACGAGCGCAATCGCGCTGAGGCCGTTGAACAGCGCGTTGAGCGCGGGCAGGAAGCGGAGCTTGAGGCCGTAGGCATCGGGCGCGTGGTGGGCGTAGACCAGCCAGAAGAGAAACGCCGAAGCCAGCGCCGAGACGGCGAGGATGGCGCCGATGGCGATGGCGGCAGGGAAGCGGGCGGGCGTGTTGGCGGGTGCGATGGTGACGGTCATAGCGATCAGGCGGCCGGCTTGCGGGTGCGGCGGTTGACGACGGCCCACGCCGTGACGAAGGTGAAGGCGCAGAAGCCGAACGTGACGGCGAGGTTGAATGGCAGGGTGTGGCTGGTGTGCGCTGCCGGGTCGAGTGCGTTGCGCAGTGCGTCGACTCCGTAGGTCAGCGGATTGAGCAGCATCAGCTTGCCCAGCCAGCCGGAGGCCTTGTCCGCCGGGAAGAGTGCGCCCGAGAGCAGCCAGAGCGGCAGCAGGATGAGGTTGACGATGGCGTGGAAGGCCTGTGTCGAGTCCATGGGCCACGCGATAGTGAAGCCGAGCGCCGTGATCTCAAACGAGACCAGCGCGACCACGGCGGCAGCGAGCAGGAGGCCACTGAGGCCGGGATGCACGCCCGCGAGCGGCGAGAAGCAGAGGAAGATCAGCCCCTGGATGGCGGCGAGCGTGGCTCCGCCGAGCACCTTGCCGAGCACGATGGCGGAGCGGGAGACCGGCGACGCGAGCACGGAGAGGAGGAAGCCTTCGTTGCGATCCTGGATGAGCGACATCATCGAGAAGATCGCGGTGAAGAGCACGATCATGACGATGGAGCCCGGGAAGAAGTAGCCGAAGGCGTGGCCGCTCGCGCCCTCTGCACCGGATGAGAACGAGTGCGCGAAGCCTGCACCGAACGCCACCCAGAAGAGCAGCGGCGAGGCGATGACGCCGACCACGCGCGCTTTCTGGCGGTAGAAGCGGACGATCTCACGCTGCCACAGCGAGAAGGACGGGATCAGGATACCGGGGCGCGCCGTGCGAATGGCGGGCCGGGGCGGGCGCGGAGCGGATGCGGGCTGCGGTGCGCGTTCGGCAGCAGCGGGGGCGTAGGTCGCCATTAGTCGATGCCCTCCTTCTGGCGGGCGCTGGCGTCCGTGCCTTCGCTCCAGTAGCGATGGCCGGTGCGCTGGATGAAGACGTCTTCGAGGCGTGGGCGTGACACGGAGACACCGCGCACCTCACCGGGGAAGGCGTCGAGCACGGCGGTGAGAAAGCGATGGCCGTGCTCGCGCTCGAGCCGGACGTCGAGCCGAGCACGGTCGGCGCGACGGAGAAGCGGGCGGCCATGCGCTCGCCCAAGGAGCGGGCGGCGGTCTCGTTGTCCGTCTCGAAGAGCACGACATCGCCACCGATGGTGGATTTGAGCTCCTCGGGCGAGCCGAGTGCGACCAGCTTGCCTTCCGACAGGATGGCGAGGCGGTCACAGTACTCGGCCTCTTCCATCAGGTGCGTGGTGACGAGCACGGTGACGCCCTCGTCGTCGCGCAGGGTGCGCAGGTACTGCCAGAGGTCGAGGCGCGCGCCGGGATCGAGGCCGGTGGAGGGCTCGTCGAGCAGGAGCACGGAGGGCGAATGGATGAGGCCCTTGGCGAGCTCGACGCGACGCTGCATGCCGCCAGAGAGTGTCTCGACGTATTCCTTCGCGCGATCGGTCAGCGCGACTCGTGCGAGGACGTCGGCGATGCGGGCGCGCAGGGCCTTGCCGCTGAGTCCGTAGAGGTGGCCGGCGTGGCGCAGGTTCTCTTCAACGGTGAGCTTGATGTCGAGCGAGCGCGCCTGGAAGACGATGCCGGTCTGCTGGCGCACGGCGCCGGGCTGCGTGGCGACGTCAAAGCCGCCGATGGTGGCCGTGCCGCCGCTCGGCACCATGAGGGTCGAGAGGATGCGGAAGAGCGTCGTCTTACCGGAGCCGTTGGGGCCGAGCAGGCCGAAGATCTGCGCGGGGGCGACGGAGAACGAGAGGTGATCGAGGGCGAGACGGGTGCCGTAGTCGTGGGTGAGGCCGGTGAGGACGATGGGGTCGGACAAATCCTGAACAAGCGGGGCGGATGAGCCGGCGGTGGCGGCGGGGTCGAGCAGGGAGCTGGCGGGCATGGGCGGCTTACCTCCTTCCCGGGGTGGCATCGAGCATGAGGATGATGAGCAACAGTGGCAGATACAAGACGCTGACGCGGAGCAAAGCGTGAGCAAAGGGGCGCGATGCAGTGAAGCTGGGCGCCTTGAGGATGCGGGCGAAGCGGATGGTGGCGCCGAGATAGACGAGGCCGAGCACCACCGCTGAGATCGCGTAGACGGGGCCCGCAATGTGCAGCATCCAGGGCAGGAGCGAGACGGGAACCATGAGCACGGCGTAGACCAGGGCCTCGGCGACGGTCGACCAGCCATCCGGCTCGACGACGGGGAGCATGCGGATGCCGGCGCGGCCGTAGTCCTCGCGGTAGAGCCACGCGATCGCCATGAAGTGCGGGAACTGCCAGACGAAGAGGATCGCGAAGAGTGCGACGGCGGGCCATTCGATGTGGCCGCGCGCCGCGGTCCAGCCGAGCAACGGGCCCATGGCCCCGGGGAAGGCGCCGACGAAGGTCGCGAGGGTGGAGCGGTACTTGAGCGGCGTGTAGATCGCGACGTAGGTGAAGACGGTGAGCAGGCCGAGCAGCACCGTGACCGGGTTGGTAAAGCGCAGCAGCACGAGCGAACCGGCGGCGATCGCCGTGAAGGCGACCAGCAGGCCGTGAGGCAGGCTGATGCGTCCGGAGGCGAGCGGGCGGCTGCGGGTGCGCATCATGCGAGCGTCGGCGCGACGCTCGATGATCTCGTTGCAGGCGCTGGCGCCGGCCGAGATGAGCGCGATGCCGGTGAGTGTCCAGAGCAGGCCGAGATGCAGTGTGGGGATGGCCGAGCGCACGGAGCCGAGGTGGAAGCCTGCCCACGCCGTGATGACGACCATGGCGGTGACGCGGGCCTTGCCGAGCTCCATGTAATCCGTGAGCAGTTGGCGCAGACGGGCGATCAGGCTGGGGGCTGCGCTCTCAAGAGTGGGGCGACCGGGAGCTCCGGCTGTGGCGTCGACCGGCGCGGAGGCCGCATTCTGAACAGCCGCGTTGTGAGCAGCGCTTATCGGCACAGGGTGCTCGCGGCTGAGGGGTCGGGGACGAGCGGCATGGGCAGGGTCCGCGCGGAGATCTGGAGGAGCGCGTTCATGCCTTCGCGTCTACGCACTCCTCAATGATAGCAACCGGAGCGGGGGTGGGCGGGGTGACGAGCAGAGGGCGTTTTGATCGGCTGGGGACGAGTGGCGGCAGGGTACGCGTACGACTTCGATTTCGACAACGACCCGACCGGCTTCCCTACCAGTATTCATCCGACGCGCTGAGTGTGTGAGGGGCCGCGGGCACGGCTCAGTGAGAAGGCTTGTCTGCCAGAAACGCGGCGATGTGCTCGTTCAGAAACTTCTCGTCGGCGGGGCTGGCGCCGGCGCCGGCGGGGTGGCCCCAGAGCGAGGGAATAGGCAGCAATGTGCAATGCGGGATGAACTGCGATTCGTACTGCGCGTCGGCGACTGGGAAGTAGAGGTCGGTCGCTGAGGGCATGTAGAGGACCGGCGCATGGATGGATGCGAGCGCCTTCGCGACATCGCCGTGGAAGCCGGGTGTGGTGCCGACGTCGTGCTGCTCCCAGGTACGTAACTGGAGGATGAGGTCGTTCGCGTCGCCGCCGTCGATGAAGTGGGTGCGGTATTGCTCGATGACCTGCTGGACCGAGGTGGCCTTGGGGTTCTCTTCGCGCCATAGCTCCTTGCGCCACCACTCCTGTCCGTAGAGCCACGCGGTCCACACGATGGAGAAGGCCTGGATGCCCTTGGTGGGCTCGGCCTTGTAGTCGCCGTTTTCAAAGGCGGCGTCGGTGGTGATGGCGGTGATCTCGCTCTCGTTGCGGACGATGCCGTGGCCGTAGGTCTTCGCGGTGCCGGAGGTGGCGACGATGTGGCTCATGTAGTCGGGGTAGGAGACGGCCCACTGGAAGGCCTGCTGCGCGCCCATGGAGAAGCCGATGACGGCTTCGAGGTGGCGGACGTGGAGCTCATCGACGAGCAGTTGATGCACGGCGTTGACGTTGTCTCGAATGGTCGTGACGGGGAAGCGCGGGCCGTGGAGCGGCTCGGGCGTGTTCGAGGGCGAGGAGGAGCGGCCGTTGCCGAACAGCTCCGAGGTGACGAGGAAGTGCCTGGCGGGGTCGAGCGCCTTGCCCGGGCCGATCAGCCATTCGTAACCGTGAAGGTTCGCCATGTAGTGCGAGGGCAGAAGGATGGCATTGTCGCCCGCTGCATTGAGCTGGCCATAGGTGCCGTAGACGATCTTCGCCTCGGGCAGCACGGTGCCGTTCTCGAGTTTGAGGTTGTGGATGACGTAGCTGTGCTCGGTGACGGGCGGGGCGGCGGCAGGCGCTTCCGCATGGGCGGCAGTGAGCGTCAGGGTGAAACACAGAGCGACGGCGGCGGCGAGCTTCATCAGGACTTGTGATCTCCAAAAGCGGAAGCGACGGGAACCGCACATTGACAGGCTGGTTCAGCTCCGCGTCGTCGCGTTCTGCATTAGTCTCATTACGATCCCCGATCATACGGTTTCTATCGAAGGAGCACTCCGTCTCTATGGTTCTGTCGCGATTTCAGTTTGGCGCGGTCACGTCGGCCGCGTTGCTTTCGCTGGTGTGTGCTACGGCTGCGGGAGCGCAGTCGCATGAGGCGCCTTCCGCGGCCGACAAGACCGCCGCTGCTGCTGTGCATGCCGCGGCGGAGACGGCTCCTGACAAAAGAGGCACGGTGCTGCCGCCGGACTCGACGACCGAGAGCTCGGTGACCCTGGCCAATGGCAAGTCGATGGCGTACACCGCGGTGGCGGGGCTGCTGACGGTGGGCGCGACGGATCCGCAGGATGCGATGCTGGGGCTCGACGGGCGCTACCTGCAGGACGCGCCGGTGGACCTGCCGACGAAGCCTGAAGACCGGCAGCCGACGGCGCACATGTTCTACACCGCGTACTTTGCAAAGGGCGCGACCACGGGCAAGCGGCCGATCATGTTTTTCTACAACGGCGGTCCGGGCTCGGCGACGATGTACCTGCGCATGACCAGCCTGGGTCCGGTGCGCGTGGACATTCCCGATCTCGAGCATCCGCTGGGTGGTCCGTACAAGGTGTCGAGCAATCCGAACTCGCTGCTCGATGCGGCGGACCTGGTGTTCATCGATGCGCCAGGTACGGGTTACAGCCGGATCGAGGGCAAGGACGCGGTGAAGGGCTTCTACGGCGTCGACCAGGATGGGGGCGCGTTCGACCGCTTCATCCGGCGCTTTCTGACGAAGTATGACCGCTGGGCGTCACCGAAGTATCTGTTCGGCGAGAGCTATGGCACGACGCGCGATGCAGTGCTGGGCGCCAAGCTGCAGCAGCATGGTGTGGACCTGAACGGCATTGTGCTGCTGAGCCAGATCCTGAGCTTCGACAACTCGGCGGACGGCGCGGGCACGAATGTGGGCACGGACAACGGCTTCTTTCTGGCGCTGCCGAGTTATGCGGCGACGGCGTGGTTCCACCACAAGGTGCCGGGCGAGCCGACGCAGGCGAACCAGGAGCAGTTCGAAGCGCGGCAGCGTGAGGTCGAGCAGTATGCCCTCGGGCCGTATGCGAGCGCGCTGCTGCAGGGCGCCGATCTGGACGCGGGCAAGAAGCAGGAGGTCGCGGCGAAGCTTGAGAGCTACACCGGGGTCTCCGCGGCGACGTGGGTGAAGGCGGACCTGCGCATCAACGGCGGGCAGTTCTCAAAGCTGCTGCAGGACCAGGAGAACATCACGACCGGTCGGCTGGATTCGCGCTACCAGGGGCCGGCAATGGATCCGCTCTCCGCAACGGCGGAGTACGACCCGTTCACGGAGTCGGTCGAGTCGGCCATTCTGGCGGCGATGAACACCTACGCGCACGGCACGCTGAAGTACGGCACGGAGATGACGTACAAGCCGCGCTTTGACGATCCGGGCGCGAACTGGGATCTGAAGCACCGCGTGGGTGGGAACCCGGATGGCTGGTCGGGCACCTTCACGAACGTGTCGATGGACCTGGCGAACACGCTGAAGCTGAATCCGAAGATGCACGTGCTGCTGATGGGCGGCTACTACGACCTGGGCACGCTGTACTTCGCGGCGACATACGAGATGAAGCATCTGCCGATTCCGGCGTCGCTTGAGAAGAACATCGAGTACCAGTTCTACCCGACGGGGCACATGGTGTACGTGAAGCCGGAGGTGGTGCGCGAGCTGCATGACCGGACGGCCCAGTTCATCGGGGCGAGCGAGAACGGGCAATAGTGCTGAAGGGCGGCAGGCGCCGCCCTTCACTTTTGTCGAAGTGCAGGGAACAGGGCAGGCGACTTGCGATGGCGGGTCGCCTGTTCGTAACTGTATGCGTAACGAATCAATTGTTGCTCCGTGAACGGCGCCGTGCCGAGGAAGGTGAGCCCTGCGGGCAGTGTGCCGTGGGTGAAGCCCATGGGCACGGTAATGGCGGGGAAGCCGGTCTGCGGCGAGAGCACCTGTGAGTTGTCACCGGCCGGGCTGGTGATGTCGCCCACCTTGCGCGGTGCGTTGCTCCACGTGGGGTAGACGATCGCGTCGAGATGGTTCTGCTCGATGACTGCTGTCAGCGCGTTGCGGAACGCGATCTTCGGCGCATCGTGATAGACATCCGGACATGGCGAGCGGCGATCGAGCGTGCCGTCCGGGTTCGGCTTCGGCGGTGCGGCCGCGCCCTGGATCTCGTCGCTGATGTAGGGCAGGTAGAGGCCTGAGGCGACGATCGCTTTGAGGGAGTGGTACGGCGCGTTCGGATGCTCGTCGAGGTAGTGGTTCAGATCGGCCTCGAAGTCGCCGCACCACAGGTCCTTCTCGAGCGCCTGCTCATTCGGAATCGTGACGGGATCGACGATGGTCGCGCCCTGCGCCTCCAGGTCGTGGAGCGCCTGCTCGGTGAGTTTGCGAATCTCCGGGTCGGTGGTGGGCGTGTCGATGTACGAGCGATAGACGCCGATGCGTGCGCCTTGCAGGCCATGCAAATCGAGCGAGCGCGTGTAGTCGATGCGATCGTGATCGCGGGCGAGCGCGGTGAGCGGGTCGCGCGGATCGGGGCCGGCGAGCACGGTGAGCAGGGCGGCGGCATCAGCGACGGAGCGTGCCATGGGGCCGCCCACATCATTGTTGAGAAAGAGCGGGATGATGCCGGCGCGGCTGGTGAGCCCGAGCGTTGGCCGGATGCCGACGAGCGCGTTGTGCGACGACGGGCCGCGGATGGAGTTGCCGGTATCGGTGCCGAGTCCGGACTCGGCGAGGCTCGCGGCCACGGCAGCGGCGGTGCCGCCGCTGGAGCCGGCGGGCACGCGTGTCAGGTCGTAGGCGTTGCGCGTGATGCCGGCGATGGAGCTGGCGGTGAGGTAGGGCGAGAAGGCCCACTCCGCCATGTTGGTCTTGCCGATTACGATCGCGCCTGCCGCGCGCAGCCGGGCGACCATGGTCGCGTCCGC
Organism: Candidatus Dedyshia acidiphila; assembly: GCF_051025295.1. Classification (NCBI taxonomy): domain Bacteria; kingdom Pseudomonadati; phylum Acidobacteriota; class Terriglobia; order Terriglobales; family Acidobacteriaceae; genus Candidatus Dedyshia; species Candidatus Dedyshia acidiphila. Next base: position 83,034 of record NZ_JBMGJV010000011.1, read on the forward strand.
AGCGGGGACGAAGTTTTTCATCGCGAGCGAGCCGCCGGTGGTCTGGATGCCGGCCGTGTCGTAGTTGTCCTTGATGAGCATGGCGATGCCGTCGAGCGGACGCAGCCGATGCGTCTGGCGGAAGCGGCGATCGCAGCTGTCGGCGTCCGCGAGCGCGTGCGGATTCAGCGTGACGATCGTGTTGAGGCGCAGGCGATCGGGGCCGAGCGGCTGCTGATCGTACGCGGCGATGCGCGCGAGGTACTGCTCGACGATGGCGCGGCAGGTGCTGTGGCCGGAGCGGATGGCCTTTTGCGTGTCAGTGATCGAGGAGTCAGTGACGTCGAAGCTGGGCTGGGCGTGCGCTGCGCAGAGAATGAGCAGGGTGGCGAGGAGCGTGCGGTGAGGGCGATGCATGCGTGTGCCGCATGATCGCACGAATGACGCGCTCTGCCCCGGTCAGTGTTCGGGGCAGAGCGTCAGTCGCCCGCGGCTGTCTCGGCGAGTTGTCGCGCTGCCGCGCCGCCCGTCTCGTCGCGCTGCACGGCGTATTCGTTGAGCAGCACGGCAACCAGCACGGCGGTGGGTACGGAGACCATCGCGCCGAGGATCCCGGCGAGGTCCGAGCCGATGATCAGGGAGACGATGATGGCGAGCCCGGCGAGGTCGACCGAGGACTGCATGATCTTGGGCGTGAGGTAGGAGTTCTCCACCTGGGCGTAGATCGCATACGCGATGCAGACGTAGAGCACGTGCGGCCAGGAGTCCATGGCGGCGGCGATGATGACCAGGCACATGGAGATCATGGCGCCGACCACGGGAATGATGTTGAAGACGCCCATCAGCACGCCGAGCGCGTACGCATAGCGGATGTGGAGCGAGACAAAGACGATGGTCGAGTAGACGCCCAGGATGAGCATGAGCGAGGCCTGACCGAGCAGCCATTTGCCCATGCGTACTTCGGCGCGAAGCATGGTCTGATTGAGCCGCTCGCGATGGCGCGACGGGAAGAAGGAGAGCGCCCAGTTGTAGGCGTTCTCGCCCTCGAGCATGAAGTAGATGGTGAGCACCAGACCGGTGATGACCTTGAACACCTTGTCGGCCCACGAGCTGGCCGATGTGACGATATAGCCGACGAAGTTCGAGGCGAAGTCCTGGATGCGTGCGTTGAGCGCTGACACGTCGAGGCGCGAGGCGAAGGGCAAGCGCTTGAGCCTGCCGAGCAGCTGGGGTCCGCGGGTGGGCAGCTCCTTGACGAACTCACGCGTGTCGTCGATGACCGGGGGCAGTGCGAAGAGGATGAACAGCGTGATTGCGCCGCCGACGGAGACCAGCAGCAGAGCGATGGCCGTGCCGCGCCCGGGGCTCCACCTGCCGATGCGCAGACGCTGCACGCCGCGAATGACGGGCATGAGCACGACAGCGAAGAGCGCGCAGACATAGAGCAAGAGCAGAACGTGACGCAGGTACCAGGCCAGCGCGAGCGCGATGCCGAGCGCGAAGGTGAAGAGGATGTCGCCGCGCAGCGTGCGGTGACGGCGGACTTCCTTCGGGGTAAGGGCGGCCGCTGGAGGATCAGTCTTTGGCTGGGCGGTCGTCTCCGGCTCAGGGCTCTTCTGATCGCGCAGGACGATCTCCGGGACAGGGCGCTCCGGGACAGCGCGCTCAGGTCCGATGCTGGGCTCCGGTGCGGGGCCGGGCTGGCGTTGCTCGTCTCGTCGTTGGGGCATCGTGCGCTCCTGGCGATGGGCAGCGATTCTACTGTGCCGGGATCTCGCGGTTTGCGTTCTGTGCGGGGAACGGCGCGAACAGCGCGTCCAGAATGTGCGTGACCACCTGCTGCGGAGCGAGTTCGGCGGTGTCCACGATGAGATGCGCCTGGCGATAGAAGGGCAGGCGATGGGCGAAGCGCTGCTCGACAGCAGCACTTCCGCCCTCGGTGGAAGCCAGCAAGGGGCGAACAGGGACGGTGCCGGCTGCGGGTTCGGCGTGGCAGCGGGCGAGCAGCTCCGGCAAGGGAGCCGCGAGATAAATCGTCACTGTATCAGTTGCGAAGTGCCGTGGGGCGCTGGTGGGGTCAGGCGAGGGGAGGAGCAGCGCGCGGACCCCCGGGGTCTCGATGGCGCCGCCGCCCAGAGCGAGGACGACCGGGTCCTGTGCGAGAGCGGACTGGATTGCAGCCAGTTCAAGGGCGCGGAAATGCGGCTCGCCGCGGCGGGCGAAGATGTCGGCAATGGAGAGCTGCTGTTCGGCCGCGATGCGCTGATCAATGTCGAGGAACGGCCAGCCGAGGCGGCTCGCCAGCAGGCGGCCCACGGTGGTCTTGCCAGCCCCCATGAACCCGGTGAGGACGATCCGGCGAGGCCCGTTGGGGCCGCGCTGGGTCATTTCGGACGAGAGCTCGGCGTGGCGCTGTTGCCGTTCTGGTCCGTGGAGAGCGTCGTCTGGATGTTGGTCCAGACGGCCGGGCTGGGGTCATGGATCGGCAGCAGCAGCTTGGCCTGCTGCGCAATGTACTCGAGATCACGAACCAGGGCACTGCACTGCTCGCAGGTCTTCAGATGGTCCTGCTCCTGCAGCGAGGCTCCGGATTCGAACAGCTCGGGGAGCTGTTCCTGGAACTCGGCGCAGGAGAGAGTGGTTTGGTTGGTTTTCATGGTTTTGGTGTCGTCGGCCCAGCTCATGGCAGCGCCTCTCGCCGTGTGTTGTTCTGCTGCCCCGTGCGCAGCAGGTCACGCAGCTTCATGCGTGCCTTGTGAAGTTGCGATTTGCTATTACCGATGGAGCATTCCAACATATCGGCAATTTCGTTGTGCTCATAGCCTTCGACGTCGTGAAGGACGAAGACCAGGCGGTAGCCGGGCGGCAGGTCGCCGACGGCGCGCTCGAGCGTGACCCGGTCGATGGAACCGGACAGCATGAGGTCGCGGGCGCCAATGTCCTTGCGCGGGCCGTCTTCCTGTGACGGCTCCAGGGTCTCTTCAAGCGAGACCTGGGGTAGGCCCTTCTTGCGCAGGTGCATCAGCACGACGTTGACGGCAAGCCGGTGCAGCCAGGTAGAGAAGGCCGAGTCGCCGCGGAAGGTGCCGATCTTGCGATAGAGCTGGAGGAAGGCTTCCTGGGTGAGGTCTTCGGCTTCGGCGACATTACCGAGCATGCGCAGGCAGAGCGAATAAACGCGCCGTTTGTGCAGAGAATAGAGCCGCTCAAAAGCAAGCCCATCGCCCGCCTGGGCAGCCGCAATCGCCTCGGCTTCGCCAGCAATCGGAGGATTGCGGCGAAGGTGCTGATTGCCCTTCTGCCGCTCCGGACCATTGGTTTCGGAAGATTTGGCGGGTGGGGAAAACACGCCGTTCGTCACTGATTTATTCATGAGTGTCTTGGTGCTCGCCAACGCAGTCTTCATGGTGAGATGCGGAATCCTTTTCAGAAACGCTGGTCGGGGGCAGTGCTCGTTCTGACGCGGAAGTGGCCTGGAGGGTTGCCCGGGTTGGCTGGTCAGGAGCCGGCAGAGACTACGCCAACCGCTCCTTGGGAAGCCGGCCTTTCGCCGACGGCTTCCCGCCGACCGCTCCACCTTAGCTGCCGATGAATCTGGCGTAGAGGGTACGGGCGAGGGTGATGTCCGTCGTGCCCTGGATGAGGGCGCGGCCATCGGCAAAGAGCGTGAGTGTGTGGGGACCGCGGCGGAACTGGAGCAGCAGGCCGTTGTGGCGGACCTCGCCGTGGGGGCGGAGGCGGGCGGCGGTGGCGGCGAGGTCGACGGGCCGATGATGCTCGTGAATCTGGACCGAGTTGCGGCCGCAGAGGGTAATGTGCGGGCGGCCCTCGCCACGGAGGTGCACGAAGTTGCGCAGGTCGCAGACGTCGCAGCCGGGGCGCGGGCGCGAAGCCTGGACCTCGGAGCGCTCGTTCTGCCAGAGGTCCCAGGCGAGCAGGGTGCGGCGCATCTCGGCAGTGCGGCCGGTCAGGTACTTGAGTGCCTCAGTGACCTCGAGCGAGGCGGCGAAGTTCACTGCCGTGTTCAGGATGCCGGCGGTGTCGCACGTCTCGACCACGCCGGTGGGCGGCTTGGGGAAGACGCAGGCGAGGCACGCGGTGGCGCCGGGCAGGATGTTCATCGTCGCGGCATAGGCGCCCACGGCGGCTGCGTAGATCCAGGGGCGCTGCTGCTCGACCGCGTAGTCGTTGATCAGGTAGCGGGTTTCGAAGTTGTCGGTCGCGTCGAGGATCAGGTCTGCGCCGGCGAGCAGGGCGTGTATGTTGTCCGGGACCAGGTCGGCGACGTGCGCACGCACCGTGACCTCGCGGTTGAAGCGCGCGATCTGGCGGCAGGCCGCCTCTGCCTTGGGTGTCGCCGCGGCGGCGTCTGCCTCGTCGAAGAGGACCTGGCGCTGCAGGTTGCTGCCTTCGACGAAGTCGCGATCGATCAGAATCAGGATGCCGACACCGGCGCGCGCAAGCAGCGCGGCTGCCGCGGCTCCGGTGGCGCCGCAGCCGACGATCGCGACGGTCGCGGCGGCGAGACGGGCCTGACCGTCTGTGCCGATGGGCGCGAACAGCACCTGGCGGGAGTAGCGGTCGGTGAAGTCCAGAGCGGGAGCGGTGGAATCGTGGGCAGGGGCGGCGGGAGCCGGGGTCTCCGGCGCAGCGGAATCGTCAAGTTCCTGAGCAGAGGGTAAGGGCTCTGCGGGCTCCGCGGCAGCTACGGTCGTCACTGGGCTGCTGTGCTGCATCCGCTCTAGTATAGAAAGACCCGAAGGCACAGCGCCGCAGAACGTTCGCGCGGCTCGGGCGGCAGAGTTCCGGGACGCCAGTGCGGTCGAAGCCGAATGCGTCGTGAGTTCTTGGCTTGCCGCATCTCACGGATCGTATGCTGCCGTGTTCCGCACGATCCGACCACTCTCCCGGGACTGCGCCTATGGGCGTTCGGGCCTGTCTCAGTGGTGGCGGTCAGGCACAACGACCGAAGTGGCGGGCGAAGAGCGCTGGCGTCCACCCCGGGCCTGAAGTCGCAGGAACAAATCTCAATGGCGCACCGCAGGGCGAGGTCCTTTGATTGCAGTGCTTGACGGTCGCGGCCGGAAGACGCCGAAGACCGAGGAACCAGGTGGCAGGACCACGGAACGCCCCCGCACGGGGGCGCGCTCTGTGCTGAGAGCCGCGTCTCTTGTGCTGGCCGGGGCGGCGCTGTGTCCGCTCGCCGCACGTGCGCAGCAGCCGGTGCCGCTGAATCCGTCGTCGCCACAGCCGCAGTCGAAGACTCCGACACCGGGGCAGACGACGCCGGGCGCTGCGGGCGGGCAGTCGCAACAGGCGCCGCCTGCGATCGCGCCCCCCAAGACCAACACAGAGCCGGCGGTCGTCTCTCCGGAGGGCGAGGGAGAGCAGCACGCTACGCAGACCTCTGAGGAGTCGACGGGAGCGCCGCTGCCGGGGCTGGAGCGATTCGAAGGACGGAAGGTCACGTCGATTCAATTTGCGGGTGTGACCGGGGCAATGCTGACGCCGCTGCCGGGGCAACTGTCGCTGCAGCCCGGCGATGTGCTCGACGACCGCAAGGTGCGGGAGAGCCTGCGCCGGCTGTACGAATCGGGGCTATACGACTCAATCGAAGTGCAGGGAACGCCGACGGCGGATGGCGTAAAGGTGGTGTTCTCCGGCGATCCACGGCTGTTCATCGGACGCACACAGATCTTCGGAGTGAAGAACGACCAGTTGCAGGCGCAACTAGTGGCCGCGGAGCGCCTGCAGCCGGGCTCGCGCTATAACCAGCGCAAGCTCGATGCCTCGCAGGCGTCGATGGAGAACTCGCTGCAGGAGAACGGACTGTACCAGGCGACGGTGGAGCGGCGGGAGCAGCTCGATCCGGTGCACTCGCAAGTGAACGTGGTCTACAACATCAAGCCGGGGCGCGTGGCGCACATTGGCGCGGTGGAGATCAAGGGCACGCCGGGCATGTCTCCGGAGCAGTTTCGCAAGGTCGGCAAGCTGAAAGAGGGCAGAAAGGTGGATCGCCAGACGGTGAGCCGCGCCCTGACCCGGCTGCGCAAGTACTACGACAAAAAGCAGCACTGGGCGGGCGCGATCACGCTCGAGACGGCGCACTACGACGCTGCGAAGAACGAGGTCAACTACGTCTTCCAGGCGAACCAGGGGCCGGTGGTGAAGGTGCAGGTGGAAGGCGCACGCATCGGCAACAGCACCATCCAGCGGCTGGTGCCGATCTATGAAGAGGGCACGGTCGATCTGGACCTGGTGAACGAGGGCGCGCACAACCTGCGCAGCGACCTGCAGGGCAAGGGCTACTTCGACGCCACGGTGACGCACGAGCCGGTGCATAACTCGAAGAGTGAAGTCACGGTTCTGTACAAAGTGGACCGCGGGGCGGAGCATCGCGTCGATTCCGTGCGGATCGTGGGAGGGAAGTACTTCGATCACGACACGCTCGAAGAGCATGTGAGCGTGCGGCCGGCGAACTTCGTCGAGCGGCACGGCACCTACAGCCAGGGCATGGTCGAGTCCGACGCGAGCAACCTGACGGCGCTTTACGAGGGCAGCGGCTTCAGTCACGTCAAAGTGACACCAGAGGTGCGCGACATCGACAGCAAGGACAAGAAGGGTCGTACGACGGCGCACATTGATGTGACCTACCGAATCGAGGAAGGCCAGCAGCAGAAGATCGGGCAGTACAAGCTGAACGGGATGGTGAAGATCTCACCCGATGCGCTGCGCGGGCAGTTGAATACCGAGGTGGGGCAGCCCTATTCGTCGCTGAACGTGATCGGGGACCGCGACCTGATCCAGAGCTATTACCTGAGCCATGGCTATCCCAACGCGACGGTGAACGTGCTGCAGCACACGGATCCACAAAGTCCGGGGCTGGTCGACATCGACATGAACGTGTCCGAGGGCACCCAAGTCTTCATCAAGGATGTGCTGGTCTCCGGGCTGCACTACACCAAGCCGAGCACGGTAGACCCGCGGGTGACGGTGCGGCCGGACCAGCCGATCGACCAGACGGCGCTGCTCGATTCGCAGCGGCGGCTTTATAACCTTGCGCTGTTCAACGAGGTCGACACGGCAATTCAGAACCAGACGGGCTTGCAATCGCACAAGGATGTGCTGCTGCTCTCGACCGAGGCGAAGCGCTGGGATGTGACGTATGGATTCGGCTTCCAGGCGCAGACCGGAACCCCCTACCGCAACAGCCCGTCGGCGGCCTACCTGATCCAGCAGGGGCTGAACCCGAGCACGTACAACGCGAGCGCGAATGGGCACTTCGGCTTGAGCCCGAACCTGATCTTCGACGTGTCGCGCATCAACCTGTTCGGCACGGCGCAGTCGGCGACGCTGCGGACGAACTACGGCACGCTCGAGCAGCAGGCAGTGGTGCTCTACCAAATTCCGCAGCTGTTCCACAATCCGACCTTCGCCGGATCGCTCTCGGGCGGCTACACGAGCAGTCAGAACGTGACGACGTTCCAGGCGTCGTCGCTGTTTGCCACCGCGCGTGTGACAGAGAAGATCAGCAAGCCAACCACGCTGATCTACTCCTTCTCCTACCGCGAGGTGAAGGTGAATCCGAACAGCATCCAGGTGAGCCTGGCGTTGATTCCACTGCTGTCCCAGCCGGCGCGCGTGGGCGGCCCGGGGTTCAGCTTTATTCGAGACACGCGCGACGATCCTCTCGATGCACACCGCGGCATGTTCACCAGCCTGCAGACGTTTCTATCGGCCACGCGCTTCGCGTCGCAGGCGAACTTCAGCCGCGTGGATCTGACGAACTCGTCGTATCTCGACTTCGGCAAGCGGCACTGGGTGTTCGCGCGCGAGACGCGTTACGGACAGGAGCGCAGCTTTGGCAAGGGGGATCAACTGCTGATCCCGTTGCCCGAGAAGCTCTACGCAGGTGGGGCGACATCGCATCGCGGGTTCGCGATCAATGCCGCAGGACCGCGCGACCCTGAGACGGGCTACCCGATCGGCGGAGCGGCGGTGGCGGTGAACTCGCTGGAGTTGCGGACGCCGTATCCCAACCTGCCGCTGGTGGGCAACAATCTCGGCTTTGTGCTGTTCCATGACATGGGCAACGTCTTTGCGACATCGGGCGACGTGTTTCCGAGCTTCGCGCACTTCCACCAGCCGAATGAGGCGAGTTGCAAAACAGTGCCCAAGGTATCGACGAATCCGGATGGCACGCTCCATGTCATGGAGTCGCCCTGCAGCTTCAACTACTGGTCGCACGCGATCGGCGCCGGTGCGCGCTACCATACGCCGATTGGTCCCATACGTGTCGATCTGAGTTACAACCTTAACCCGCCTTACTACCCCGAGGTCTACAACTACCAGAGCTCGACCTCAAATGTGCCGCAGCCACAGACCGGGCAGGCGGGTCACTTCAACTTCTTCTTCTCGATCGGGCAGACGTTCTGATGCGGATGCGGCGGAACATCTTCGACCTCTTTCTCTGCGGGCTGGCCGCGGCGCTGCTGCTATTGCCCGGCGTCGCCCTGGCGCAGAACGGGGACAACCCGGGCCTTACGCCTTCGACCGGCACCGGCAACATCGGCACGTCCACCCAGCAGGCGCCGGTGGGGCCGGCGAATGGCGTCGCGAACACGGGTGGCCTGACGCACGAAGAGCAGGCGGCGCCGGGCAGCGCAGTGAAGGAGCGCGGCGGCCTGACATTCCTCCCCGAGCTGAAGCCGACAGATGGCTCGACCACCGCGCCAGTGCGGCCGAAGCTGCCGCCTCAGGCGGGCGCGGTGACACTGGATCGCGCAGTCGCGGTGATCAATGGCGAGGTCATCCTGGCGAGCGATGTGCGGGAGCAGCAGCACTTTGCGGTGTTCGAGCCGGTGGGGGTGCCGAAAGGCGAGTTCACACCGCTCGAGGCGATGCAGCAGATTGTGAACAGGACACTGCTGCTGGAGCAAATGAGCGAGCAGCAACTTGCACAGCCGCCCTCGGACGAGGACGTGAACAAGCAGATTGCGGAGCTGCGCCGCCATATCCCGGGATGCAATCAGTGCGAGAGCGACGAGGGCTGGCGCAGCTTCCTGACCGCGCATGGCTACTCGGAGAAGGAGTTCCACCGCCGCTGGAAGGAGCGGATGCAGATCCTCAACTTCATCGGGGTGCGCTTTCGCATGGGCATCCGGATCGCGAAGCCTGAGATTGAGAAGTACTACCGCGAGACGCTGGTGCCGCAGTTCAATGCACGCAAGCTGCCGCCGCCGCCGCTGGCCAACGTGTCGTCGCGCATCGAAGAAGTGCTGCTGGAGCAGCACGTGAACGTGCTATTGACCGACTACCTGCGCAGCCTGAAGGATGCCGGAAGCGTGCAGATTCTCGATCCGGCTTACAACCAGCTCGGCACGCAGGGCGGCTCGGCGGGAACGACCACCACGACCGCGAGTGCGCCGACGACGACGCCAGAGACGCCTAGTGGAGGCGATCAGTGAGCACGCAGCCGGATCCGCCGATTCCACCCAGAGCGCGCCCGTCGCTCGCGCCCGCGCCTGTTGGCCGGGGAGCGCGACGGCATCGTGTGCTGCGTGTGCTCGGCATTCTCGCACTGGTGTTCGTGGTGCTGCTCGGGCTCGGGTTCTGGTACATCAACACGAACTCATTCGCGGGCATGGTGCGCACGAAGCTGATCCAGGCGCTGGGCGATGCGACGGGTGGCCGCGTGGAAGTGGCACGCTTTCGCTGGCATCCTCTCCGGCTGGATGCGGAAGTGGACGACCTCACCATCCATGGTCTCGAGGGTCCGGGAGAGGTACCGTATCTGCATGTCGACCGGCTGGAGGTGCAGGCGAAGATCATCGCGCTCTTCCAGGCAAAGTTCGGACTGCGGCTGCTCGAGGCGGATCATCCTGTCGCCCACCTGATCTTCTATCCGAATGGCACGACGAATCAGCCGACGCCGAAGACGAAGTCGACCAGCAACAAACCGGTGACGGACACGCTGTTCGACCTGGCGGTCGATCGCACCGCGCTGAACAACGGCATGCTGCTGCTGAATCAGCGAGCGCTGCCGTTCAATGTGGCGGCGAACAATATGTCCGCGACGGTGACCTATCGTGCGCAGCCGGAGAGCTACCTCGGCACGCTGCATATCGAGGACCTGACGGCGCAGCGCGGCCGCGCGCCAGCGGTGCGTTCCACGCTCGAGATGAATGTGGAGATGGCGCGCAACTCGGTCAAGCTGGACGGACTGCACTTCACCTCGGGCGCGTCGCGGCTCGATGCCTCGGGCGTGCTGAACGACTTTGCGGCGCAGCACTGGAACATCGGCGCGCAGGGCTCGATCGATCTGCGCGAGGTGGCCGACCTGGCGGCGGTGGAAGGACTGGGGCCCGGCGAGCTGGGACTCTCGATCAAGGGGCAGGGGGTGGCGGCGACGAGCTTCGATGTCACCGGCCACGTGGATGTGCGGAACGCCACGTACAAGACAGCGTCGCTGGCGCTGCGCGGCGTGAATGCGACGACGTCGCTGCGCGCGACCCAGGACCTGATCACGGCGCCGGACCTGAAGGTGCGGCTGCGGCAGGGCGGCGGGCTGGATGCGGACATCCGGGTGGCACACTATCTGCCGGCAGCCGCGCCGAGCACGCCGGCGGCTGCTGCCACTGCCGGGGTACCAGATAACAAGAAACCACCACAGGCACAGACAACGCCTGCCGCGAATCAGGACGCACAGATCCATGCGCGGGTCTTCGGCATCCGGCCCACGACCGTGTTTGAGATTATCGCGCTGCAGAAGTACGACAACCTCGGCTTCGACACCCAGGTGGACGGCACCGCAGACATTCGCTGGAAAGGTTCGCCGGCAGACCTGGTGGCAAGCACGAAGCTGAACCTGACGCCACCGCGGCCGCCGACGCCGAACGAGGTGCCGATGCGCGGCACCGTGGACGCGACGTATGCGATGCGCGGCGGCAAGCTCACTGCGCGGCAGGTAGAGCTGCACACGCCGGCAACGTTTGTCGGGGTGCGGGGGCAGGCGGCCTTCTCGCCGCTGACCGGGCCTACGTCGCTCAACATCGACTTCACCAATAGCAATCTGAACGAATTCAATCGAGCGCTCATTGCCTTGGGTGTGCAGTCGAAGGGCAAGAAGGGTGTGGCCGCCGTGCCGGTGCAATTGCATGGGCAGGCGGGGTTCCATGGCACGCTGACCGGGTCGCTGAAGGCGCCGGATGTGCGCGGGCACCTGAGCGCTCGTGACTTTGCCACTGTGATTGAGACACAAGCACAGGTGCCGCCAGTGCCGCAGCCGCGTGTGCCGGTGAGCGCGACCCCGCCGCATCCGCCGCCGCCCTCGCAGGGCACGCAGCAGACAGTGCAGTGGGACGACCTGGAAGCGGATGCGGAGTACAGCCCGGCGTTGATCTCCGTCAGCAACCTGTCGCTGACGCGGCAGAAGACGGCGATCCATGCCAGCGGGCAGTTGCACGCGGCGCGTACGCGGCATGGCCAGCTCGCGTTTAACAATCATTCGGCACTTTCCGCCGATGCGCGAATTGAGAACGCCAGCATTCCCGAACTGCTGTCGATTGCGGGAGAGAGCGTTCCCGTGACCGGCACCCTGAATCTGCAGGCGCACGCGGGCGGCACGCTGGACAGGCTGAACGGCGGCGGTCACCTCTCGGTGGCTGGCGGGGACATCTATGGCGAGCCGTACAAGAGCCTGAACACGGACTTGCGGTTTGCCGGGCAGACGCTCGGCATTACGAACCTGGCCTTGTTACAGAATGGTGGACGGCTGACCGGCGATGCGGATTACAACCTGGACGCGAAGAGCTTCCATGCCAACGTGCAGGGCAATGGCTTTGAGCTGGCGCATATCCAGAAGCTGCAGGGCAGCAACAAGGTAGGTGGCGCGCTGAAGTTCGATCTGCACGCAGCCGGCACGGCCGAGGCGCCGCAGGTGAACGGCACGCTGTCGCTGGCGCACCTCACGCTGAACGAGCAGAATGCCGGCGACGTGAATGCCGAGGTACACACCACCGGGCATACCGTCTTTCTGAACACGAAGGCGGGGCTGGCGCAGGCGCAGTTCAATGTGACTGGCCAGGTGGAGCTGGTCGGCGATTATCCGATGCAGGCCAGGCTCACCTTTGCGCAGTTGAACTTCGCGCCGGTGATGCAGTTGCTGAACGTGAACGGGGTGAAAGGCAGCTCGGACTTTGCCGGTGTGATCACGGTGCGCGGCCCGGCGAAGACGCCGAAGCGGCTGAGCGGCACAGCAGAGATCCAGCAGTTCCAGGCGACACTCGAAGGTCAGCCGCTGACGAGCAAGGGCCCCATTCGCGCTTCGCTCGCAAACGGCGTGCTGCGCCTCGACCAGTTGGAGATCGATGCCGAGGATACGAACCTGATTGCCGGCGGCACGGCGGATCTGTTCGGTGAGGGCGGTCTCGATGCCCAGGCGCATGGCTCGGTGAATGCGCGGCTGGCGCAGAGCTTCAGTCCGCAGTTGACCTCGTCCGGCCACGTCACCTTCAACCTCACCGCGCAGGGCGCGCTGAAGAAGCCAGACCTGCAGGGGCAGATCGTCTTCAACGACATCAACGTTGCCTACCAGGCGATTCCGAACGGGATCAGCCATCTGAACGGCTCGATGGTGTTCAGCCAGGACCGGCTCGAACTGCGAGACATGAAGGCGACCACGGGTGGCGGCCAGTTGCTGCTGGGCGGCTTCATCATCTACCAGCAGGGCGTGTACGCGGACATCACGGCGAATGCGAAGAGCACGCGCTTTCGCTTCGCGGGGCTGAGCACGACGACGGATGCGAACCTACGGCTGCAGGGCTCGACGAGCTCGCTGCTGCTGAGCGGCAATGTGCTGATCACCCGCTTCCTGGTGGGCGAGAATGTGGACTTTGCGGCGCTTGGCGGCTCGGGCGCGGTGTCTGCGCCGCCGGACCCGAATGCCTTTGGCAATCACCTGCGCCTGGATGTGCACATCACATCGGCGCCGCAGATGGACTTCCAGAACTCTTATGCGCAGATTGCGGGCAGCGTGAACCTGCGTATTCGCGGTACAGCGGCGCAGCCCGCCGTGCTGGGGCGCATCAACATCACCGATGGTAAAGCGACTTACAACGGCACCACCTACCAGTTACAGCACGGCGATATCTACTTCACGAACCCGGTGCGGATCGAGCCGGTCATTGACCTGGACGCGACGACGCGGATCGAGGACTACGACGTCACCATCGGGCTGCACGGAACTGCCGACAAGTTGACACCGACCTTCCGCTCCGAGCCGCCCTTGCCGGAGGCGGATGTGATCTCGCTGCTGGCGCAGGGGCGCACGCAAGAAGAGCAGTCCATCTACAGCACGCAGCAGCAAGCGGCGGGCGTGAACGGCACGACCAACGCGCTGCTGAGCGGCGCACTGAACGCGACCGTGAGCAATCGTATTCAGAAGCTGTTTGGCGTGGGCAGCGTCAAGATCGACCCGACGTATACCGGCTCTCTCGGCCAGTCGAGCGCACGTATTACGGTGACCCAGAACGTGGGCCAAAAGGTGCTGCTCACATATGCGACCAGCGTGAACGCGACGACTCAGCAGCTCATCCAGGCGCAGATTAACCTAAGTCCGACGCTCTCGATCACTGCAGTGCGGGATGAGGCGGATGTATTCAGCCTGCTTTTCAAGATACATAAGCGCTATCGTTAGCCCCGGGCAACGCGTCTTATAGCAGGAAGACCGCGCCGTGTTAGGCTCGGCGCGCTGCTTCCGATGCGTGCTCGCTCAGGCGAGCACGCCTGCAAGGAGAACGACATGCGCATCGCAACAACTCTTCTGGCGACCACGCTGCTGGCTGCCCCGCTTGCCGGCGCGGTTCTAACGCCGGCCGCTCACGCTGCGATCGAAGACTCGACCAAGAACGACAGCCAGATCCTCAAAGAGGTGCAAGGCAAGCTGAAGGGCTCGCGCTTTTCTGGCGTGCAGGCTTCGGTGCAGAGTGGAATTGCCACACTGACTGGTTCGGTGAAGGTTTACGCCGACAAGCAGGATGCGGAGAAGCGCATCGGCAAGGTGAAGAATCTGCAGTCGGTGGTAAACGACATTCAGGTGCAGAGCGGCGAAACCACAGACCAGCAGCTCGCGGACAAAATTGGCAAACAGCTGGCCTACGATCGCGTGGGTTACGGCAACGCGTTCAATGCGATCGAAGTCTCGGTGAACAACGGCGTGGCGACACTCAGCGGACACGCGCTGGGGCCGGTGGCGAAGAGCTCGGCACTCAACCTGGCCAGCCACACTCCAGGAGTCACAAATGTGGTGGACAAGATCCAGGTGGATCCGGTCTCGCCGATGGATGACGAGACGCGCGTTCGTGTCGCGCGGACGGTTTATGGCTATCCGTCACTCAACAAGTATGCGATCAATCCCGCGAATCCGATCCGGATCACGGTGGTGAACGGACACGTGATCCTCTCGGGCGTGGTCGATACCCAGGCCGACAAGGATGTTGCGGGCATCCAGGCGAACACCGTGCCCGGCGTTTTCAGCGTGACCAACAATCTGCAGGTCGCGAACGCCGGCAGCGAAAAGCGCTAGCTAGCAGAGAAGAGAACCTAGCTGAGCAAGCAGCGAAGAGGGAGATCGCGAGCAGGGATGGCCTGCCCTCTCTCCCTCTACTTTTCTCCCGCCCTTCGTTTGCACCCCGCTACTTGAACTGTCCTGCACGCTCGCCCTCCTCCGTCCTTCCCTGCTCAGTACACTGAAGAGAGCGGAAGGGAGGCAGGGCGTGGCAGCAGGCGGAGCAACGTGGGTGCGTCATCTGGGCACGACGCTCGAGATGATCAAGTGGGAGCACTCGATCTTCGCGCTACCCTTTGCGCTTACCGGTGCGGTGCTGGCTGCGGGTGGCTGGCCGCGGCTCCTGCCCTTGCTATGGATCGTTGTTTGCATGGTCACGGCGCGCTCCGCGGCGATGGCCTTCAATCGCTGGGCGGATGCGGAGCTGGACGCAGCAAATCCGCGCACGGCGAAGCGCGCGATTCCTGCCGGGCTGCTGTCGCGGAATTTTGTAGGCGGCTTTACTGCGTTGATGGCGGTGCTGTTCGTACTGGCCGCTGCGCAACTGAATCGTCTCACGCTGCTACTCTCGCCGGTCGCTTTGCTGATCGTGCTGGGCTACTCGTACATGAAGCGCTGGACGCGCTGGTCGCACCTGGTGCTGGGGCTCGCGCTGGGGATTGCGCCGGCCGCGGCGTGGATCGCGATTCGCGGCTCGCTCGATCCGCGCATCCTGGTGCTGACGGCGGCGGTGTTGTTCTGGGTCGCTGGATTCGACGTGCTCTACGCGTGCCAGGATGCGGAGCACGACCGGCGTGTTGGGCTACGTAGCCTACCCGCGGCGCTGGGGCTCTATCGCGCATTTGCGCTGGCGCGCATGATGCACGGCATCATGCTGCTGCTGCTGGCGTGGCTGTTGGTGCTGTTCGGGTTGGGCGAGGTGGCGTGGTGGGGACTGGCCGTGGTCACGTCGCTGCTGCTCTATGAGCACTCGATCGTGTCGCCGAAAGATATGCGGCGCATGGATGCGGCATTCTTCACGTTGAACGGCGTGATCTCAGTGCTGTTCTTCTTCTTCGTTGCTGCGGCCGTGATGATCTCGCACCGCATCTAGCTTTGCATTAGCTGCGGGGAGTTAGCTGCGAAACGCAGAAGGGGGTCGCGCCGTAGCGCAGACCCCCTTCGAGTCGAACGTCGTTGCGGACCTAAGCCCTGCGGCGGTCCTTGAAGTTATCGATCTTGTCGTTGACGCTTTCATTCGCATTGGTCACGTGATCGCTGACGGTTTCGCGGTTTGCGGCTGCATCGTCATGGGCATTGCTGCCGGTGGTCCGCGCCGCATCCTTTACGTTGCCCCAGGTCTCTTTCGCCGAGCCTTTCACCTGATCGGCAACACCTTCGTTTGCCAGATGATCATTGCCGACGGCATCGCCGACCTTCTGCTTCATCTTGCCGATTGCCTGGTCGAACTTGCCACTGATGCGATCGTTATCCAAGGGGATCTCCTTCCAGGAGTGTGCTGCGCGAACGGAAGGAAGGCCTCTCCTGGATCGGCCTGCCTTCGGGGTGGGAGGAATGGTGGCAAAGCAGCCGTTCCCGGGGGAACGGCTGCCTCAGGGGGACTTAGAGCTGTTGCCTAAACTGCAGTTCGTCGGCCGCTAATCAGCTGCCAGACCAGCACGATGACGGCGATCACCAGAACGATGTGGATCAACGCACCGACATGGAAGACGAGGAAGCCCAGCAGCCACAGCACAACCAATACTGCGAAAATCGTCCAAAGCATATTTGTCTTTCTCCTGACCAGAACTGCGCTTGGGTATAGCTCAGGAAGGCGGGTGTTGCTGTCTATACGACTGTGCGGCGTCCGCCGACGAGCTGCAGAATCAGCACGACGAGAGCGACCAGCAACAGGATGTGAATGTACGCACCCAAAACGTGGAAGCCCACAAAGCCCAGTAGCCACAGCACCAGCAGTACAACGAAGATTGTCCAGAGCATTTGATCTTTCTCCTTACCAGGAAAGCGCGCTTCGGTATGGTATGGTGCGCTTGGCGGCCAAGCGGTTGCCGTGCTCACGCCAAATAACTCCAGGTCCAAGAGGCTCATGAAGATAGCCATCCAGGGTGAACTGGGTTCATTCAGTCACCAGGCAGCGCTCGAGTTTGTTCCGCGTGCATCCATCGCTCCCTGCATGCTGTCGGCCGAAGCATTCGACCAGTTAGCCAAGGGCTATGTCGATGCCGTCGTTGTGCCCATCGAGAACACGCTGGCGGGTTCGGTGGTGGAGCACTTCGACCTGCTGCGCGAGCGGGCCGTCCACATCGAGCGGGAGACCCTGGTACGCATCCAGCACCACGTGATTGGTAACCGTGATAGCGACATTGAGTCAGTGCAGCGCGTCTACTCGCACCCGGTCGCGTTGGCGCAGTGCCGTGCCTTCTTCCGCGAGCACCCCGGGATCGAGCCGATGGCGTTCTATGACACAGCCGGCTCGGTGAAGCAGATTGTGCAGCTCCGGGACCGGCACTCGGCCGCGATCGCCGGCATCAAGGCAGCGGATCTCTACGGCGGGATCGTGTTGGTGCAGGGTGTCGAAGACGATCCGGCGAACTTCACGCGGTTCCTGATGGTGCGGGCCGATGGCGCCGCGGGCGTGGTCGAAGGAACGCAGAAGCTGAGTCTGTGCTGCGAACTCAACAACCGCCCGGGTGCGCTGGCAGAGGTGCTGACGACGATCGCAGGCGCCGGCGGCAATCTGTGCCTGCAGCAGTCGCGCCCGGTGCATGGGCGTCCCTGGCATTACCACTTCTTCCTCGATGTGCTGTTCCGTAGCGCCCCTGCGGCCGAGCGCCTGCTCGATCAGTTGCCGGGGCTGTGTACGCGCCTCAAGCTGCTGGGCAGCTACACGGCGGCCAGTGAGTTTGCGCAGCTCGCGGACGAACCGACCGGCGCCAGCCAGAGCCACTCTTCCTGACACTTGCGGGAAAGTTGCCTGGGAGGGCACCCGCATTCCCGCACCGCCGTAATGAGTGTTTCGCTGACGGGCTGCTCAGAAGCGGTCCGGATGCGTCATATTTCGCCGATAGGGTGAACAGGGCGGCAAAGGTCAGGGCATCCCACCTAGCAGAGACCGGCCGAGAACAGGCGGCGAAGGGATGGTGGGGAATTTGCGACCTTTGCAGATGTGATGCGTCCAATGTACACGAACTTGATAGAAGGACACTCATGGCTAGCGATTTTCTAAGCATCATCGAACCCTCCAACCGTCTGCAGCGCGAAGAGCGCGCCGCGTCGGACCAGGGGGGCCGGGTTCTCCCCATCCTGCCAGTCCGGGATACCGTGCTGTTTCCCCACGCCGTTCTCCCGCTGACCGTAGGACGCGAGAGCTCGATCCAGCTGATCCAGTCTCTGGGCGAGGAGAAGACGGTCGTCGTCGTGGCGCAGCGCGACGCCCGCGTGGACGCACCCCAACCCAGCGATCTACATTCCGTCGGCACCCTGGCGACCGTCCATAAGGTCGTCAAAATGCCCAACCAGAGCCTCTTTGTCTTTACCGAGGGCACCCAACGCGTGCGGCTGGGCGAATTCAATCAGTTTGAGCCGTTCATGACGGCATCGGTCGAGACGGTGCCGGACCTGGTCGCGCCCAAGGGCGCCGAGATGGAGGCGCTGCACCGCAACGTTACCTCGCAGTTCCAGCAGATCGTGAGCTCCTCGCCGACACTGTCGGACGAGTTGCAGACCATCGCGCTCAACATCGAAGACCCGGGCCGGCTGGTTGACTTCATCGCGTCGTCACTGCCGTTCCTGCCGACAACCGAGAAGCAGGAGCTGCTCGAGACGCCCGATGTCGTGGTCCGCATGGAGCGGGTCAACAAGCACCTGGCGAAGGAGCTCGAAGTTCAGCAGCTGCGCAACAAGATCCAGTCCGAGGTCCAGGACCAGGTGCAGCAGTCGCAGCGCGACTACTACCTGCGCGAGCAGATGAAGGCGATCCAGAAGGAACTCGGCGAAATGGACGAGGGCCAGAAGGATATCCAGGAGCTGCGCGACAAGATCGAAGCAGCCGGACTGCCGGAAGACGTGAAGAAGGAGGCGACCAAGGAGCTGAACCGCCTCTCCCGCATGTCGCCGATGGCGGCCGATTACTCGCTCACGCGCAACTACATCGAGTGGCTCGCGGTGCTGCCGTGGACCAAGAGCTCGGGCGGGGAAGTGGACATCACCAAGGCGAAGGAGATCCTCGACGAGGATCACTACGACCTGAAGAAGGTGAAGGACCGCATCCTCGACTACCTCAGCGTGCGCCGGCTGAAGCCGGACATGAAGGGGCCGATCCTGTGCTTTGTCGGACCTCCGGGCGTGGGCAAGACCTCGCTCGGCCGCTCGATCGCGCGCGCCCTGGGACGCAAGTTCCAGCGCATCTCGCTCGGCGGCATGCACGACGAGGCGGAAATCCGCGGCCATCGCCGCACTTACATCGGCGCACTGCCAGGGCAGATCATGCAGGCGCTGCGTCGTGCGGAGACCAACGATCCGGTGTTCATGCTGGACGAGATCGACAAGCTGGGCCGCGACTTCCGGGGTGATCCGGCGTCGGCGCTGCTCGAGACGCTCGATCCCGAGCAGAACAACACGTTCCGGGATAACTACCTCGACGTGCCGTTCGACCTGTCGAAGGTGCTGTTCATCTGCACGGCGAACATGCTCGATCCGATCCCGGAGCCGCTGCGTGACCGCATGGAGATCATCGACCTTTCCGGGTACACCGAAGAGGAGAAGGTCCACATCGCGTTCCGCTACCTGGTGCCGCGGCAGATCAAGGAGAACGGCATTCAGCCCGGCGAGGATGGCCGGCCGCTGATCGAGTTCCCGGACGAGAGTGTGCGATTCATCGTGCGCCACTACACGCGCGAAGCGGGTGTGCGCAAGCTGGAGCAGTTGATCGGCACGGTCTGCCGCAAGCAGGCGCGCCGTATCGCGGAGGGCAAGACGGAGACGCTGGTCGTCGATCGCGCGATCATCCACGAGTTCCTGGGCGGCATCAAGGTGCGCGTGGATACAGAGATTGCCGAGCGGACGCGGCGCTCTGGTGTCTCAGTCGGGCTGGCCTGGACGCCGGCGGGTGGCGATGTGCTGTTCATCGAAGCCAACCGGATGAAGGGCAAGGGCGGCTTCACGATGACCGGCCAGTTGGGCGACGTGATGCGGGAGTCGATGCAGGCCGCACTGACCTGGGTGCGCTCGAATGCGGGGCGTCTGGGGCTGACCGAGGACTTCACGGCGGAGCAGGACATCCACATCCACGTGCCGGCGGGCGCCATCCCCAAGGATGGTCCTTCGGCGGGCGTGGCGATGGCAACGGCCCTGGTCTCGCTGATGACGGACACACCGATTCATCCGCTGACCGCGATGACGGGCGAGATCACGCTGAGCGGCAATGTGCTGCCGGTTGGCGGCATCAAGGAGAAGTTCCTCGCGGCGAAGCGTGCTGGTGTGCTCGACGTGATCCTGCCGGCAGAAAACCGGCAGAACGTGGAGGAGGACCTGACGCCTGACCAGATCGATGGCGTGCGGATCCACTACGCGAACACGATCGAAGATGTGCTCGCCGTCGCGCTGCCGAAG
>NZ_JBMGJV010000012.1:0-101221 GCF_051025295.1 Candidatus Dedyshia acidiphila
GACGCTGGCAACAGCTCCTTTTTGCGAACCCGGAACTGGCAACGTCCGTGACGGGACTGGCGGAAGACCGTGACGGCAATGTTTGGCTCAATGGATCGAAAGCCATCACCCGCGTTTCTTCGAGTGAGATCGCGAGTGCGATAGCAGATGCGACACACCGCATGGCAGCGCAAGAGCTTCACGAAGGCGAGTTTCGCGGCTCCGATAAGTTTTACTTTTCTCGTAACTCAGCACAGCTGGATAGAGAGGGCAAGCTCTGGTTCGCAACTGCGAATGGGCCCATCTATATCGACCCCAAGCGCTACCTCCGCAGCACCCGTCTGCCTGAAGTATCCATTCTCGGAATCGATTCAGATGGACGCGCGATTGACAATGCACGTGTTCCGCCCAATCCAAGAACAATCGAGATTCGGTATTTCGGCATTGATCAGGCCGATCCTCAAAATGTGGTTTACCGGTATCGATTAACAGGCTTGGATCCAGCGTGGCAACAAGCCAGCAGCAGAGCGGTGGCGATCTATACGCACCTGCCCCCGGGCAAGTACCGGTTCGAGGTGATGGCCTCCGATGGCGATGGACGGTGGACTGAACCCAAAGCTGCGTCGTTCGTAGTTATTCCCAGCGCCTATCAGACCTGGTGGTTCGACACGCTCTGTGTTGTCGCTGGTCTCTCGTTGATATGGCTGGGCATGACAATTCGCGTGCGCTTCGTCTCGGACCTGGTACGAATGCGGGCCGAGGAGCGGGCCGATGAACGAATCAGGATCGCGCGTGAGTTGCATGACACGCTGCTGCAGGGCGTGCAGGGACTTCTGCTAACGTTTCACGTCGCTGCGGATAAGCTGGCCGGTGACGTCGAATCGAAGCCGGTTCTGGATAGGGCTCTCGTTCGAGCAGAGCAGATCGTCGAAGAAGGACGGAATCGCGTGAGCGCCCTGCGAGCCGAGCATCTTACGGATGGAGAACTGCTCAGCTCTTGGCAGAGCCTATCCCGCGATCTGAACACCGCTGCCGTCTTCTTTGTGGCCCAGAGGAAAGGATCCGCGCAGGAGCTTCAGCGAGAGGTGATGGACGAACTGTACTACATTGGTCGTGAAGCTGTGACGAATGCGTTTCGCCACTCCCAGGCTGGGAGGATCGAGGTGGAGTTGCGGTATGCGCGTTCAGATCTCACGTTCAGCTGCAAAGATGATGGCGTGGGGTTTGAACGCTCGAGATGGCAGTTCTCGCACGAGAGAAGTCATTGGGGGATTCGTGGGATGATCGAGCGCGCCGAAGTTCTTGGGGCGGAGTTTCAGTGCGCCAGCTCTCCTGGCCAGGGAACTCTGATTACGGTGCGCATCCCGTCACGCCGCGCGTACGTTGACAAACGGTCACGATGGAAGCGCCTGGTCCGTCGCTCGAGTCTGAACCCGAACAACAGATACTCGAAGTAGGGGTCCTGGTTTAGCCGGTCTCATTACCAGAAAATCGCCGGCTCTTGTTCGAGGAGGGCCGTCACCTTCACCAGGTCGCCATGCGCGTTTGCCGCAAAGTCTGCACGAGTGTCGCAGCAATCTGCGGCTTGGCCGTGGGCGGAGTGTTGTTCTGCATGCCTGTTGCATGCACGGTTTGCTGGGTCAGCATGGCTGTTCCGAACACGGCCGTCGCAACCTTTGCGAAGTCCTTACGCGACTGTTCACTCATCCGTTCCCTCGGAGGAGAGTTCATCATCTCCCTAGTCGCCAACTTAACCGGCATGCGACAGCCGCGCTTCTTTCAGACTGCTTTTTCGAGTGATCACCTGTCATGGATTAAGCCGCCCACGATTGGAGGTGGCTAGCGCGTGGCGGCGATCACCACGCAAACGCTCCGCTCTCATAGCGGTCCACGCCCCGAAGAAGTCAGCGCCAGTGCTTTGATCGAGAGCGTGCTGTAGATCTACCAGGGTGACCGATCAAGCCAAAAGTTCAGTGCGGTATTTTGGAGCGATGGCCTTGACCTTCTCCAAGAACTGAGCCATCTGGTTTTCGCTCAGTGCTAGAGGAGCACTTGTGCGTGTCGCAACGGGTACTCCAACTTCTTAAAAGAACCTGTCGTTGCCAGCCGGTGAGCATATACAGAGCATCCGGACGGGCATTGAAGATGTGTTGTGGAACTGGTGAGGAACGTTCGGCGAGCTTACTGCCCGCAATCTCTGCAACGCGAGTCGATCCTTTGACAGCGATAGCAAAAGCGAACGGCATCGTCCTTCTATCCGAAGAGGAGACCGCGAAAAGGCTGCCTCATTATCCCGGGATCGGTGCAAACCCCAGTAAAGCGGAATAACCAAGATCAGGTTGGTGAGTTTTGGCTGCTCTGAGGGTCGCCATCGAGGCTAGCCTCAGGGCAGCGCAATCTCTTACTTGCTCGCGCTGGAAATCGCTTCCTTTTGGTAGGTTGCTAGAAAAACGTCCAGGAGCGTTTCTCCTTTGTCCACTGCCGCACTTCCGCCGGCCATGACGATGTCTATGTCGCAGAACCGCCGGGATCGAGAAGTTGTACATGGAAGTGCCAAGCACGATCTCATCGGCGCTAATAAGTTCCGCAATCAACTTGTTAGAGAGATGCATAGAGCTGCCGCCATCTCCGCCGTATGCTGCTCCTCGGCTGTATAGGCCCCGAAGATCCATGGCAGATCAATAAACGGAAGATGGGTCTTCAGCAGATCACGATCCACCACCTTCGCTCCGCTATGCGTCTTGGTCCACGCCTCAACAAAAGTGGTCGTAAGCCGCCGGGAAATGGAGTACTCGCCCCGCGGACTTGTTTCGATTCGTAAAAGATGTGGCATGTCAGCCTCGATTCTTTGGCCTGCGTGATGTGAGCCCGCTGCTTCCGCGGACGTAACCTGCGTTCAAGGAAGTTAAATACTGCAGCTCCTCGCGAGGACATGCCCGTGTTCCAGAGCAGAAGACCCTTCGATGCTTAAATTCAGCCTGCACCCTGGCGCGTCCTCGGCGTATTCTAATGTCGAAGAATCTTGACGTCGAGTAAACTGTCCGTTGGTGTGAGTGTCGCCAGCATAGGAGTGCCAACTCTTCGAATGTTAGGGCTGCGAGTGCGGCTACAGAGGAGCAGCGAGCGCGCCACTGCGCGATGTTGCTTGATGTCAAGGCAAATGCTCTGTAGCATGCGCATGTGCGTCCGAGTGATGACGGTCAACGCGGACAGCACAAGATCGGCAATACGGTCCCAAGGGGCGGCTGCGTTTGATCAAGGAGAGTCTGAGGTCGTTCGCGGGCGTGCTGTCGGGCTACGCGCTTGCGCTGGCGCTTGTCGGCGTAGCGCTGGGGCTCTCACTCTCTCTGGAAGTGAGGTTTGGAAACCCCTTCTGGCTTCTGTTTCCTCTGGCTGTGGGTGCGAGCAACTGGTTCAAAGGGCGTGGGCCTGGGTGGCTGGCAACGGGCCTGAGCATGGTTCTGGTCCTGTACTACTTCATTCCTCCGCTACGGTCCCCACAGATACGGCGTGAGGATATCCCGTTCGCCCTGGCCTTCGTGCTAATACAGGTGCTCGCCAATGTGGTCGTCACATGGCGCAAAAGGACGGAGAAGTCCCTGGCTGATGCGAATAGTGCGCTCACGCGCCAGATTCGCGAACGGGAACGTGCAGAGGAATCGCTGCAGTTGGCGCGGACTGAGTTGGCGCGTGTGACACGCATCACCACTATCGGGGAGCTGGCCGCCTCGATCGCACATGAAGTGAATCAGCCCATTGCAGCCGTTGTGGCGAATGCGGATGCGTGCGTGGCATGGTTGAATAGCGAACGTCCAGATCTTATCGAGGCGAAATCAGCGGCATCGCGCGCGGTCCAAGGCGCCACCCGCGCCTCTGAGGTGATCAGTCGGATTCGCTCGCTCATCAGCAATACCCCTACCAATCGCGAACCTGTCGATCTGAATCAGGTGATCGTGGAGATGTTGGCGCTATCGGGGGACCAACTGCAACGGAACGAGATCAGGGTAGTCACTGATTTGGCCCGGAATCTGCCGCTCGTTCGGGCAGACCAGATTCAACTCCAGCAAGTGATTGCGAATCTCGTTTCGAATGGAATTGAGGCGATGAGCCAGGTAAGCGGGCGGCCTCGCCGGCTGACGGTGCATACCTCGATGGAGAACGACACACGTGTCTACACGAGCGTGGCAGACACAGGGGTTGGTGTGGCGACTGAAGCTATGGCGAAGCTCTTCGAGCCCTTCTTTACGACACGCGCGCAGGGCATCGGGATGGGACTAGCGATCAGCCGGTCGATTGTTGAGGCGCATGGCGGACGGCTCTGGGTGGAGTCTGAGTTTGGCCAGGGATCGACCTTTGCTTTCACGATACCGGTCGGTGCTGGAGAGGCCGGATGAAAGAGCCCGATCCGATCGTGTACGTCATTGATGATGACGCACTCATTCGCGCTGGCATGCAGAGCCTCATCCGATCAGTAGGACTCCGGGTGGAGACCTACGCTTCGCCAGCTGATTTTATGAAAGCGAAGCGGCCAAATGCGCCGGCGTGCCTGCTTCTGGACGTGCGCATGCCCGGGGTAAGTGGGCTTGAGTTTCAGCGTAGCCTGGCCGAATCGGATATCGCCATCCCGATCATCTTCATCACCGGATACGGCGACATCCCCATGACTGTGCGGGCGATGAAGGATGGGGCGCGTGAATTCCTGACCAAGCCTGTACATGGACAAGACCTGCTGGATGCCGTACAGAAAGCGATTGCGTATGACCGCGAACTGCGGGCGCAGCAAGCCGAGCTCGCGGACTTGCGCGAGCGCTTAGGTTCGCTGACGCCACGCGAGAGGGAAGTGATGCATCTCGTCGTGGCAGGGCTGCTGAATAAACAGATCGCGGATGAATTGGGTATGAGCGAGCTGACGGTGAAGACTCATCGTGCACACCTCATGGAGAAGACGCGTGCTGAGTCGCTGGCGCATCTGGTGCGGATGGTCGAAAAGCTGCGGTCGGCCCAGCGGAAGTGATCAGCGGTCTCGTCCTAAAGCAGGATGGGATTGGCGTGCTCGAGCGGGTAGCCTTGGTCTTGTCGAGGGCGAAAGCAAGCGACAGACTGGACGGTTATCATGGGCGAGCACATTCAACGGATCGGAGTCATCGCCATCGTGGACGACGACGAAGATCTTCGTGAGGCGCTCCGCAGTATCCTGAAGGCAGCAAGCTTTGCGGTCGATACGTTTCCGTCGGCGGAGGCGTATTTGAAGTCGCCTCACCAAGCCGATACCAAATGCCTTGTTTTGGATATCCGCATGCCAGGGATGAGCGGCATCGAGCTACAGGCGCGCCTGCGCGACCGCGGCGACGACATCCCTATCGTGTTTATCTCCGGCCATGGGGACGCGGCCATTCGCGACCGGGTGATGAAGGCGGGCGCTTCTGGATTCCTCAGAAAACCGGTCCGCAGCGATGCCTTGCTGAACGAAATTCATCTGGCGCTCCAGCGAAAGCCGAAAGGCACAGCCGCGGGAACGTAGAGGCAGGCAGCGGCTTCAGCCCTGGTTTGGGGCGTTCGGTGCCGTCGGTGCCGAGTATTCGTTGGCAGGACACACCTGCTCAGAGTCTGAGCGCCTGAGGCAAACAACTTGCTTTGGGTTGGCGATGATCCCCGCAACGTTGCCCTGATCCAATGCGAGTGACGATTTTGTCTGCTCCTGCTCAACCCGCAACCGTTCTTCAAACGTATGGAATGCGAGGTCAGCCGTGATCGAGATGATTTTCCACCTGTGGTTTTTGCTTTATGCCTATGACACCCTCACGACCTGCCCTCAAGACAGGCCCCACGGTCGTCTACTCCAGCAAACCGTTCGCGGAGGCATGCGCGCGACAAGGAGTTCGGCGCGACAACTCACCCGATGGAGCGTTCAAGCATAGTCGTGTCCGTTTAGGCCTTCAGCTTTGGCCTGAAGCTGCTCACATCATCGCCGCCCACTGTGCTGCCGTCCTGATCTGATCTGTACGGGTTGCCGTGGAAGTTCTGGGGGAGCAATGAGTCACGAATCGTCCAAGCCGCGCGATCTGCAAGCTCTGTCGAAGTATCGCCCCGAAGTTGCTTTTCCTTTGCTGACGGAGGAAATGGTGCAGCGCTTACGGGCTTATGGCACGGTAGAACACGTCACCGCAGACACCCAAATTTTCGCAGTCGGGCTGCGTCAGGCCGACATGTTTGTCATCCTGAAGGGCACGGTACAAGTCTTTGCCCTTGACGAAGACAACAAGCGAACACTGGTCGCAACGCAGCGCGCGCACGAGTTCACCGGCGAGTTGGATTTGATCACCTCGCGCCACACCGTCGCGAATGGGTATGCAGCCACGGATTGCGTGCTGCTACGCGTGCGACATGCAGAGCTGCGCGAGGTGATGGCTGCGGAAGGTGACATTGCCAACCTAATACTTCGAGCGGCGATCTGGCGGCGCATCGCTTTGATCGAGGAGTCTGTTTCGGACATCGTGTTGCTTGGCGAAAGCAAGGATGCGCGCACCATTGAGCTACAGCGGTTTCTGACGCGAAATAGTCAACCTCACCGGCTAGTGAAGTGCACGGGGCGCCTTTCCGGAGAGGAAGACTGCGGAGTGAACGGAGGGGAGTGCAATGCATTCCCGGCTGTGGTGCTGGCGGATGGCACGGTCTTACGGCGTCCGAGCATAGCGGTGCTTGCGGATGCACTTGGGATTACGGACGCGATCCAGCCTGAGTCCACATATGACGTGGTCATTGTCGGCGCCGGCCCGTCCGGACTGGCAGCAGCTGTGTACGGAGCCTCGGAAGGCCTCTCGATCCTTGTTGTCGAGGGGATCGCGCCAGGCGGACAGGCCGGCACAAGTTCACGGATCGAGAATTACCTTGGCTTCCCAAGCGGAGTATCGGGCCTCGAACTTGCCACCTGTGCACAGATCCAGGCGCACAAGTTTGGCGCACGCATGGTGGTTTCCCGTAATGTCGTGTCGTTGCAGCAGGCGCATGGCTGGCACCGACTGGAGCTCTCTGATGGCACCGCCGTCCGCTGTCGTGCCGTTGTGATCGCCACGGGCGCGGCCTACAGCACATTGGCGTTACCCAGATATGACCGCTTCGAGCACCGCGGGATTCACTATGCCGCGACCGGTATGGAAGCGAAGCTTTGCAGGAATCGTGAACTTGTAGTCGTAGGTGGAGGAAACTCCGCAGGGCAAGCAGCCTTGTTTCTCTCCACCTCCGCTACGCGTGTGCATCTTGTGGTGCGACGTGACTCTTTGGCAGCCACTATGTCGCAGTACCTCATCGCGCGGATCAAATCCTCCTCGCGCATCACGGTGCATACGGAAACTGAGGTGGACTTCCTCGACGGGAACGCCTCATTGGAGCGCGTCGGCCTAGTTAACCGCCGGACAGAGGAGCGGCAGGTGTACATGGTGGAGAACATGTTTGTCATGATTGGTGCACGGCCAAACTCAGCATGGTTGCAGAACATAATAGCTCTCGACGAGAAGGGGTTCGTGCTGACCGGAAGTACACACGGGTTTGAAGAGAGCCCGTACGCGACAAACGTGAGAGGAGTCTACGCGGTGGGTGATGTGCGTGCCGGATCGGTGAAGCGAGTTGCGTCGGCCGCGGGCGAGGGATCTGCTGTCGTAACAGATATCCACCGTTATCTTGCAGAGCAGGCCGAAAAAACGAATCAGCTCAACTCAGCACTAGACACTTTTCCTTCCTGGACAGTGAATCACAATTCGGGAAGCGCCCACTCGAATGCGTGCATATCTTGACGTCAAGGACTACCGGACGTAACCTGATTTTGCGGCAAGGGCCGCCCTTGGCAAACGCTGTCAAATACCTGTCTCGAGATTGGTGCCGGGCTGTCAACTGGTGCCGTTTAACTCCGCCCCGATCATCCACCACAAGGAGAAACAAATGCCAGCAGTGCTGATGGTCCTTACTGGAGCCACGGTTTGGACGATGAAGAACGGCTTCCCACACCCAACAGGCTTCTGGTCGGAGGAGTTCGTAGCCCCACACCAGAAATTCACAAAGAATGGATTCGCGGTACATGTTGCAACCCCCGGCGGTGTCAAACCCACCGTGGATCCACTCAGCTTCAGTGTGGCGTACAACAACAATGATCCGGAGTCGGTCACCGCGCAGAAGAAGTATTTGATGGATGTGGACAGCTTGCTGAGTGCGCCGTTGCGCCTGGAAGACGTAAAGTCCGAAGCCTACGATGTGGTCTTCCTGGTTGGGGGGCACGGCCCGATGCAGGACATGGCCGTACATCCCACTGTCGGCAAGCTCCTCGCACAAATGCTGGACAATCCGAGCAAGATAGTTGCCGCCGTTTGCCACGGCCCAGCCGGCTTCCTCTCCGCACATCGCGAAGATGGAACATGGCTCTTCAAGGATCGCCAGCTAACCGGATTCAGCAACGAGGAAGAGAACCAGGCGACTTTTGCCGGAAATGCTCCATGGCTCTTGGAGGACCGCCTCCGGTTGGCAGGCGCGCGGTACCTGTCGCTACCGGCATGGACGCCGCACGTCGTCGTCGATGGGAACCTGATCACAGGGCAGCAACAGGTCTCAGCTGGGGTGACTGCGGACGCCGTACTGAAACAGCTAAGGGTCGGTGTTTAACCTTAAGTTCATGTGTCGAGAAGCGGGTCGAGGGCATGTAAGCTTCGACCCTTTTCCACAGTTCAAGACTCAGACGCTCTGAGCTGATTGCTAGCGATGCCTCTTCACCGCCGCTTGTAAGAGATGTGATATAGCTTAGAGATATACTTGACGTCAAGACTAACTTGCAAAGGAGAGCTAGTGGCTGACCAGAGCGTGCTGACTACCGAACACCGATTCACCATATTCGAACAACTGAACCAGCATCAGCGTCGTATCGACACCCCTTGGGGACGTGAGTCCGTCGACAAATACCTGGACCTTTACTGGCCGGAGGGAAGCTTCGTTGTCAACGATCTGCGTCATTCGGTCTTTACAGGAGCCGAAGGCTTGAAGCAGATGTTTGACTATGCTCATAGTGTCTTTCCGCTGGACAAGTGGTTTCATACTATGGGGTGTTTCGAAATCGAGGGGAATGGAACGTTTGCAACGGCACAGTGGCGCTGGTGCGTGAACTGGAAGGCTGAGGGCCAAGGAGTAGTTTCGACTGGCACCTACCGGGACAAGTTCGAAAGGCGAAATGGCATATGGAAATGCCTGGAACGTGTATCGGACATAGATCCAAACTGGCCGGCAGCCCTGTTCCAGCCCTGGATAGATCGCGGCCACGAGACATTCCGCGCTTCCTGATGCTCATGCGAGCAACGCAATAGCCACATCGGCTATCTAGGAGAAACGATCGCCGCTGCTCTATGAATGTGTATCGGCGGCGGTCGTTCTTCTTTTCTCAACAAGCCTGCACGATCAGGGTTGAACAACGGAACGGAGGACGACCTCGCCCACGTTGACGTCGTTTGGCTGTTCCAGTACATAGGCGACGGCATGCGCTACTGCTTCAGGGCGCATAGCGAAGTTTTCGGCTGCTCTCTTCAACTGCTCTTTCGTCTCCAGGCTCCTCACGTGGTCACTGAAAGCCGTATCGGTAAACCTGGTGAGATCACGCTTACTCGTATCTTTCCCGCCAGTTCTTGTCTTAGGCCGTCAGATATCGCCAGAACAGCTGCTTTGGTAGCCGAATAAACGACTTGATTGGGAACTGTCTTCCGGGCTGCTGTAGAACCAGTGTGAATAAAATATCCAAACCCTTGCTGGCGAAATACAGGGAGAGCAGCAGCAATCCCGAACAATACGCCCTTAAGATTTATGTCAATCATGCGCTCCCAATCATCCACGGCAAGGTCATCCAAGGGTCCGATTGGCATTGCACCAGCATTGCTGAAGAGCGCATTGAGGCGACCGAAGGTTTCCTGCGCTAGCGCCACCAGAGCCTCCAGGTCTGCTCTCTTGCTTGCGTCCGTGACTCGATAACGTGCATGACCGCCCTTGGCGACGATGTCTTCAACTACCTTCACCAGTTGTTCTTCGTGTCTCGCCCCGAGTACTAGCTTTGCTCCCATTTGAGCGAGATAAAGGGCTGTCGCCTGGCCGATCCCGCTGTCGCGCCCGTAATCGCTACCATCTTGCCGTTTAGCATTGATCCCCCGGTTTACTAGATGCACCGGACCTCGCTAAGCGTCAGCTTTCTGTGCTCACGCACGCATCAGTTTGTCCATGACTCACAACGCTGCGTTCATCCGTAAGAAACAAACCCTTCAGCCAGACGCGAGTCATGTGACAGTCGCTGAAGATACTCCGGAAGAGACGACGTGCAGCAGATCACTACCGGAGCGTTTCGGTGTAGATGGGATTGCAGGTATTGGCGATGATGGGATGGTGCTCGGGAGAGGTCCTTCGATCTCTCCCGGGCCGTTCCTCTTGGTGTTTGCCCAAGTCACTAAAAGATCGCGATAGCGTCGATCTTCGGCTGGTCCGCAGAACCGACCGTGAACTGGATGTTGATGGTGTTCTTGCCATCCGGAGTTGCGGAGAAGTTCTGTTCGATCGCCTTATTAGTGGCGCCGGCGTTTGCGAGGATGTCGAAGTCGGTGAGCTTCTGGACTCCATTGATCAGCACGTTGAATTTGCGTTGTCCGGCAGAATTCCAATAGGTTTCCGCAAAATGTAGCTGGACAGTGTAGGTACGTCCAGCCGTCAGTCCGCCGACCGTGTAGGTCATGGCTCCATACCGTTCCGTCTGGTAGACGGCCTGTGGTGGCACTGGGGAAGGGATCAGCGAAGTGTCAATGGTGGCGGAGACAGGCGTCGCGACTGTGCCGCCGGTGAAGTCCACATCGGCGATCCATGTGCCGGCAGCATTGCCCCCAGTGTTGATATAGATGGGCGCACCGCTGGCTCCTCCCGCAGACTGTGTCGTAGCAGCGGCTTGGTTGGACGAAGCGGACTCTCCCGCAGAGTTGGCTGCGCGCACGATGAAGTAGTATGTCGTGGAGCCGGCCAGCCCGGTGACTGCGACATTTGTGACGGTGACATTGGTTGCCAGACGGTTGGATGAGGACGGGGTGAAGCCGCCGGTCGTGGAGTAGTAGATGTTGTATGTCACTCCGGATGTGCTGCTGGCGCTCCAGCTCAGGTTGATTTGGCTGGTGGACGAAGCAGTGGCCGTCAGACTGGTGGGCGCGGCCGGTGCGGCAGGCGGAGGAGTGATGGTGCTGGTGCCACCACTCAGGCTGACGCTGCCGAACTCACTGCTGATGCTGCCCGCGGGTACTGCCAGTGTGTAGCCATCACTGAATGCAACAGAGATAGAGCTGGTGCCAGGGTTGTAGGCGCTGTGGGTCACTGCGCCAGTGGTGGGGTTTCTGAAGACGGAGTAGAGCGGCGTATTGGCTGTGACGTTATAGTTGACCTGACCCAGGCTGAGCAGCTCGTTGAGCCAGTAGTATTCATGCGCGCGCGTCTCGCCGTCGAAGGTATAGGTGGTATTGTTCCACTGGTTCAATGCGTCCAATGGATTCACGAAAGCTTCAAACTCCTCCATCAGATCTGGCCAGTCCGGGCCGACACTGTTCCCATTGGCGGCGTACAACTCGTTGTAATTGCGCTGCACGTATGCGGGATCGCGGCCCAGGTACATAGAGCCGCCGGTGAAGGGAAGGAATTCAATGCCGTGTTCGAAGTCTGGCTGCGCGCCGAAGAAGGTGCCGGTGTCGCCTTTACCGTCGAAGACATTCGCAATCGTGGTGTGGTTGAAGCCGGCAGGAAAGCTAGGCACCGGGCCGTCATTGAACCAGTAATCCTGCACCGAGTTTGTTTCTAGCGTGTAGAGCCAAATCCCGGTGTCTCTCACCTGCGTATTGCCAGTGGCGGCACCGTAAAGGATGAGGCCGACCCATGCGTTGACCGCTTCCGAGCTTGACTCCTCGTTTACGCCATCGCCAAAAGGTGCCTGCCCGGACGCCCACGCGTGGCCGCCATACACATCGAAGTAGCGCAGGTAAGGGTATTGACTGCTGCTGCGATCGGTATTCGCGATGTCCTGCCGCAACTGTTCCACCATGCCACCCCAGTTGTTGCTGGCAATCCAGTTGGGGTCTGTCAAGCCAGTGAGAGCAGCTGCATGGATCCAGTATCCGTAATGAAAGTGATGGTCATTCAGAGCGTCATTGGAGCCGTAGCTGGCAGGGTAGCCAATCAGCGTGCCCCAATTACTGTCGTAGTAGAAGAGGTCAGAGCTCTTGCCAGCAGGTGCCTGAAACCACGACTGCATCTTGGCTTCAAGCGTACTGCGGAAGTTGTTCAGGGCGTTGGTATCGCCGGCTGTCACTGCAAGCGGCAACAACTGACCGATGCGGCCAAACTGTTTGCCCAATCCATAGGTGTCGTCGGCGCCGAAGTGGTTCGACTCGCTGGCCACGCTGTCCAGCAGACCCGTTAGTGTGGCTTTGTTGAACCCGGTGGTGGGCGGCAGGAAAGGCAGCACGCCGTGGTAGGTGTCCGTTGTCGTGAAGCTTGTGGAGTTGTGCACCTTGAGCGTGCCGCGCGGGCTGGCGTAGGTGTAGGCCGTGTTGGCGCCGCCGCTCAGAGACGAATATTGGTGCGGGTAGAGCGCCATCAGGAAGCCGGTTTGGGTGCCTTCCATTGCCTGCGTGGAGACAACATAGTTTGTAGTCACGGCGCTGTTGGCGGGGTTATAGCTGAAGCTCACCTGTGTGTTGGTGGGAAAGGAGAATGCATAGCTGGCAAAGGTGCTGAGCGCCGCCTGGCTGGGCAGCAGTGCGAGCGAGAAGTAGTTGTGTCCGCCGGGCAGGTTGCAGGTGAGTGTGGCGCTGCCGATACCAGACCACGTGCCACCGGTGGGGCAGAACAGGCCGTAGTTGTTGCCCCCGATGCTGACGCCGAGCGTGGCGCCGTTCTGGCTGAAGACGGTTGGCTGTCCGGAGAAGGTGACGACCGGTGCAGAACCGTTGGTGCGGATATAGACGAAGGGGAAGCCGCGACCCGTGGTCGCCGTCATCGCAGGGCCCCACGAGAAGTCGACGGACCAGTCATGGGCGGCGCTGACGTTCACCGCTGAGGCATTCAAGCCGGTGACGCCAACCGTCAGGTCGTTTTGGAACGGCTGGTAAAAGTAGTTGCCGCCATTGATGACGCCGTTGTAGTAGCCCAGCTTCAATCCATTCGCGTTGCTCTGCATCGCAAGTGGCTGCGGGATCATGTACACAGGGCCGCCGTTTGACAGAGTACCAAGCGGGTTCCAGTACTTTGAAGTCCAGAACTTGTGCGTGGGCACGGGCCCAGTGGTGGTCTTGTAGACAGTGGATTGCGGTGCTGTCTGGCCGGAAGGCAGAGCCGTCGTGTAAGAACCCGCTCCTACGGGGACAGTCTGTGCGAGCGAAGGCGCGACGGCACATAGCAGGAACAACGCCAGGTACGCGACGAAGCTGGAGGGCCGGAGACGAATCGGGAGAGACATGGGGGAGGGGGCTCCTTCGGATGCTCACTTCCTTGCTGTGCCTGTCGAAACGCAGCGGCAAGGTGGCTGCGAGCTTACAGAAGGCTGCACGTGGCTTGTCAAGTGTTCTCGTAACAGTTTCATATATATGTGTGTATCCGCTGAAGCGTGCTGGATGATTGCACTGAACCGTGGGCAGACGATTGTCCCAGCCACCCATCGAGCACATGGAGAAGCAGCCGAGGAAGCCGTCACCTCGCCAGCCGCTCACCTCGCCGATGTGGCTGACCGACCAGAGCCGGACGAGCGCTGACCGGAACAGACACATGCGTAGGAACGAGAGCTAGCTGGCGAAGGCACGCTGCATTGAAAGCCGGGCGTTCCGAAGCGTGTCGATTGGATTGCTGGTGGGGTAAAACTCCATGGCGATCCAGCGGTGGTATTTCAGTCGGGCCAAGGTGCGGTAGACGTTGGAGTAGTCGATCTCGCCGGTGCCTGGCTCGTGGCGGCCTGGCACGTCTGCGACGTGGATAAGACCAATCCAGTCGATGTTGTTCTCGATCTTCTCAATCAAATCCCCGAACGCGCGTTGCTCGTGGTAGAGATCGTACAGGACCTTGAGATTTGGGCGATTCACTGCGCGCGCAATTGCAAAGGCGTCCGTCACGGTCTGCAAATAAATCGTAGGGTTCTCCAGTGGATCGATCGGTTCGATGACAATCTCGATGTGCGCCTCAGTGGCGAGGGTGGCAGCACGCGTGAGATTTGTGATCGCCGTCTGCTGTTGAGACCCCATGCTGAGTCCTCCTACTCGAGGTCCGGAGAGAAGAATGACTTGGGGACAGCCGAGCGCCTCTGCGGACTGCAAATGTGCCTTGAATTGAGCAAGGAACGCGTCAGTATCAGCGGGAACCGCAAAGCCTGCCTGAACGCCGCTCATTGCATCCACAACAAGTCCTAGGGATCTGAGGCGAGTGACAAACTGGCGATGCTCAGTGGGCGACCAATGGTGAAATTCGCCAACAAGCTCGACCCCCTGGTAGCCTGCGGCAGCCACTATCTCTACCGCGTGCTCGAACGGCGCTATCTTCGTCAGCGTCCAAAGCATGCATGATGTGCGCACTCGGGGCGCAGGGGTGGTGCCGTGCGCGAAGCGAAGCGCCGTGGATGTGAGGACTCCCTGCGAAAGCAAACGACCGAACTGGCGACGATCCATTGATGCACCACTCCTCTGCGGCTCAGGCTCATCGGCCCACACGCGAGCATACGAGTTGCACGGCTGGAAGTGTATGCGAAGTCTCATCGCGTGGCGCATCTTCACATGGTGGGAAGCAGAATGGTGAAAACGGAGCCGCTCCCGGGTGTGCTGCTGACCTCGAGGTGTCCTTGATGGGCTTCGACAATTGCGCGACTGATGGCCAAGCCCATGCCTGTCCCGCCAGCGACGGAGTGACCGGCTCTGCCACGGTAGAAGCGTTCGAAGATCAGCGGCTGTTCCGAAGGATCGATTCCGTGGCCCTGGTCTGTCACGCTGATGGTTACCTCATCGCGCGTGCGACCAGCAGAAATGGTGATGGGCGTGCCCGGTTCGGAATACTTAGCCGCGTTCTCCAGCAAGTTGCAAAGAACCTTCGCCAGTAGATGCGGATCGACTCTCACTGCGATGGACGGGATGATGTCCTTTCTGACAGTGTGTTGTTCCTCCACCCAGGCGCATGCATCGAGCGCCCGTTCGATCAGATCACTGACCGGCGACGGAGCGATACGGAGCCGTACGCTGGCTGCATCGAGTCGTGCCATCTCGACCGCCTCCGCAACCAGGCGGTTCATTCGGTCGCACTCCTCATCGATGATGGAGAGCAACTCATGGCCATGCTGCACTGGCAGCCCGGACTGCAACAGTGCAGTGGCGGCCCCTTTGATCGATGTGAGTGGGGTTAGCAACTCGTGGGTGACGGAGTCGATCATCAGGGCTCGTAGACGCTCATTCTCTTTCGCCGCTTCT
The DNA here is from genome assembly GCF_051025295.1 of Candidatus Dedyshia acidiphila. NCBI lineage: Bacteria > Pseudomonadati > Acidobacteriota > Terriglobia > Terriglobales > Acidobacteriaceae > Candidatus Dedyshia > Candidatus Dedyshia acidiphila. The sequence continues at coordinate 15,465 of NZ_JBMGJV010000012.1, forward strand.
CCGCGAGCTAGCGTATCGAGTGCCTGGACGCGATCGATCGAGATACCCACCAATCCGCCGATAGCATCGGCGGTGGCCATGGAGAGGCCGACATCTCGCAGAAGTAAAAGCCCGGTCGCCCGCACCCCGGAGCGGACCGGGATCCGGAGAGTCGAGCCCTCAGTGTGGGCCCTGGGCAGGGATTCGACCAGGTTGCGAAGCTGCAATAGCTCGAGCCTCGAGAGATCGAAATCGCCGGCCGGATGCAGGCCGTCGCCCTCCGCGAGAAATAAAACGGCACCACGCGCACCCGCGACGTTGGCGACTGCTGCCGGGATGAAGGTGAGCAGGGAAGCGACGCCATCGGTCTGCATCAGTTCGCTGCTGAGACAGAAGAGAATCTCCAACTCGCGGCGCTGCGCTTCGGCATCCGCAGCCTGCTCGCGTGCACGCTCTGACAGGCGGCTTGCGATCACGGCTGTTGCGAGGAAAGCGAACAGGGCAAGCCAGTTCTGGGGATCGCTGATGGTAAAGGTGCCCACTGGGGGCAGGAAAAAGAAGTTATAAAAAGCTGTGGCTGCGATCGCGATCGCAACGGCATAGCGCAGTCCCCATTCGGCTGCAAGCACCAGGATAAAGAGCAACAGTGTCAGTGCGACTGTCGTCGGGTTCACGTGAACCCAACGATGATAGACGAGCACAATCGTGCCTAACCCACCGATTGCTAGGGCCCAGCGTGCCGTCGTCGCTCTGCTGCCGGAGTGCATGGCGCGATTGTACGGCTGGTCCGTTGTCGGACCGGCAGCAGGTGGCGGTGCAGGTAAGATGGGGTGACTGGGAGCTACATGTGAAACGCATTCTCGTCGTCGACGACGAACGGCAGATCGTGCGTATGCTGCGGGCTTCGCTTGAAGCTGCAGGCTATGACGTAAGCACGGCTGAGAATGGCGTGAACGCGTTGTCCGCGATGCGCACGCAAGGTTCTCCGGACCTGATCGTCACGGACCTCGCGATGCCCGAGATGAATGGCCTGGAACTGACCCGCGCAGTACGCCGGATCACGCAGGTGCCGATCATTGTGCTGAGTGTGCGCGACAGCGACGCGATGAAGGTGGAAGCGCTCGACGAAGGTGCTGACGATTACCTGACGAAGCCGTTCAGTGTGCCAGAGCTGCTGGCGAGGATCCGTGCGCAGCTACGCAGGGCAGACTCCAGCGGTCTGAGGGTGTCAGCCCGCATTGAACTGGGTGAGTTCAGCATCGATGAGGATGCTCACATCGTGGAGGTGCGAGGAGTGGCTGTTCACCTGACGCCGAAGGAGTTTGATCTTCTACTGCTGTTCGCACGCTCACCCGGCCGCGTGCTCACCCATAAATCGCTGTTGAAAGCAGTGTGGGGCCCCTCTGCGGAGGGTCAGCCTGAGTATCTCCGAGTTTTAATCGCAGCTCTTCGCAAGAAAATCGAAGTGCCGAACGGCACGAGATATATCCATAGTGAACCGTGGGTCGGCTACCGTTTCGACCCCAGGTCATTGCCCAACGAATTCTGATCTACCCCTCTTTATGAACTCTTAACGGCTTCTCTACGGACTTTCAACGACCACTGCTTGTTGAATCAGTAGCGAGGTCGTAATGAAACTCCCCTTGATGATCTTGTGGCTGTTGTTCGGCAGTGCGGACCCATACTTTGCACAGTCGGTCAACGCTCAATCGACGTTGACTGCGGAGCAGCGCGATGCAGAGATACGAGAGTTGCACCAGCAGCTGAACGCCATCTCTGCCCGGCTGAATGCGCTCGAGAGCACCGCGGCGCCAACTCTGCCCCCTGGTACCGCTTCTACATCGGCTAAACCAGAGACGCCGAGCAGCGTGTCGACCCTGGCGGTTGAGGATCGTTCAAATCTGGCTTTTCTCCGAGGAACGAACCTGAGCTTGGGGCTCGACGGCTATTACGGGTATAACTTCAACTCGCCGACTGGCCGCGTCAACCTGCTGCGCGCTTATGATGTAACCTCAAATAGCTTCAACATTAACCAGGCTAGCATCATCATCGAGCATTTGCCCACACCTGCCGAACGCATGGGCGGACGTCTGGACCTGCAGTTCGGACAAGCTACAGAGACGCTCCAAGGATCCCCTGCCAACGAACAACGTCCACAGGTTTGGCGGAATCTTTTCCAGGCTTACGGCAGCTATCTGGCGCCGGTCGGTTCGGGATTGCAGATAGACTTCGGAAAGTGGGCTAGCTCGCTTGGGAACGAAGGCAATTACACCAAGGACCAGATCGCGTACTCACGTGCTTACAGCTTCTATTACTTGCCGTTCTATCACACGGGCATGCGCGCGAGCTATAACGTCACGACGAAACTCAATGTGGCGTACTGGCTGGTGAATGGTGCAAACGACACAGAAGACCTGAACGGCTTTAAATCGCAGGCCTTTCTGTTCACTATCAAGCCTTCCAGCACTCTCAGTTGGAACGTGAACTACTACTTCGGACAGGAAGCCCGGGATGTGCAGGCCACACTCAATCCAGGTCTGCCGTCTTCTCCAACGCAGCCTGGGCTGCCAGCGCAAAATATTTCGCCTGCTCCGAACGGCCGTGAGCATATCTTCGACACGTATGCGACCTGGGCGCCGATCAAGAAGCTGACACTCGTGCCAGAGGCTGACTTCGTTGTGAGCCGGACGTTTGCTGAGCAGAAGCCCGGGCGTGTTGCCATCGGCAGCCTCGCGGCGAAGTACGCCTTACCTTACAGCTCAAACATTGGGGCGCGGTTCGAGTATCTCGATGATCGTGGTGGCCTGTTTAGTGGATCGACTCAGGCATTGAAGGAAGGCACGATTGTGCTGGACCATCTGCTCGCGCCTTCCTTCCTGATTCGCGGAGAATACCGCCGAGACTTCTCCAACCAGCGCTTCTTTCTGACGGACAGACCCAGTGTCCTGTCTCAGGCACAGACAACGGCCACTCTCGGGCTCGTCTACTGGTGGGGTACAAAGCAGGGTAGTTGGTAAGGAGAAACCGATGGTGGACGTAATCCTGCTCGTTTGCCTGGCGCTTTTTTTTCGTGTTGGCTCTGCTCTACATCCGTGCCTGCGCTTCCTTGAAAGGGGACCGGCGATGATTCTGAACGTCAGCCTGCTCGGACTCTCATTTTTACTCCTGCTCTATCTCTTGTACGCCTTACTTCGCCCGGAGAAGTTCTGATGTCATTGAATGGCTGGTTACAGATCGTGCTGCACATGGCTTGCGTGTTACTGCTCGCCAAGCCGATGGGAAGCTATCTCACCCAGGTATTCGAAAGACGCAAGACATTTCTTGACGTATTTCTTCTGCCCTGTGAGCGCGTTCTGTACCGAGTCACGCACATCAACCCTGAGCACGAGATGCGCTGGACAGAATACGGTGCGTCGATGCTCGTGTTTAGCGCAGTCACCCTACTGCTGACTTATGTCGTTGAGCGTTTACAGCAATGGTTGCCGCTAAATTCCCAGCACCTGGCCGGTGTGGAGCCAGTGCTTGCGATGAATACTGCCATTTCATTCACAACGAACACGAATTGGCAGAGCTATACACCGGAAACCACGATGAGCTATCTGACACAGATGCTCGGACTGGCCACCCATAACTTCTGGTCGGCGGCGGTCGGCATGGCGCTGGCGATCGCGTTCATCCGCGGCATTGCACGGCGCGAGACGGATCGCCTGGGAAACTTCTGGGTCGACCTCACACGCGGCTCGTTCTGGGTGTTGCTGCCGATCTCGTTCGTCTTTGCGCTTGCGCTTGTGTCGCAGGGGGTTGTGCAGAACTTCCGCCCCTACGACACGGCCACGTTGGTCGAGACGCAAAAAGTCATGGGCGCCGACGGTAAGGCCGCACTCGTCGCGACGCAGACCATTGCGCAAGGCCCCGTTGCTTCGCAGGAGGCAATTAAGATGCTCGGCACCAATGGTGGAGGATTCTTCAACGCCAACAGCTCGCACCCGTTTGAAAATCCCACGCCGTTGTCGAACTTTCTGCAAATGCTGTCCATCTTCCTTCTGCCTGCCGGGCTCGCAATCACGCTGGGACAGATGGTCAGATCTCCTCGGCATGGATGGGCGGTATTGGCTGCCATGGTTGTGTTGTGGGCTGGCGGAGTTGCGACCTGCTACTGGGCAGAGGTGCAGCCCAACCCTCTTCTGCATGGAGTCGATCAGCATGTGTCGCTGACGCAGTCCGGCGGAAATATGGAAGGCAAGGAGGTGCGGTTTGGCATTGCGAACTCAGCCCTTTTCGCTACAGTGACCACGGACGCAAGTTGCGGTGCGGTGAACAGCATGCACGACAGCTTCACACCGCTCGGCGGCATGGTTCCCATGGTGAACATCCTGCTGGGCGAGATCGTCTTCGGTGGAGTGGGTGCAGGGCTCTACGGAATGCTGGTGTTCGTCATCATGGCGGTGTTCATCGCTGGGCTTATGGTTGGCCGCACGCCGGAATACCTGGGCAAGAAGATCGAAGCCTTCGATGTGCAGATGGCAATGCTCTATCTCCTGATCTTTCCGTTCGTCATTCTCGGCTTTGCTGCGGTCGCCGTGCTGATGCCAAATCTCGGACTCAGCAGCCTGACGAATCACGGTCCGCATGGACTGGGCGAAATTCTCTACGCCTACACGTCGGCAACGGGCAACAACGGCTCCGCCTTTGCGGGCTTGAATGCGAACACGCACTGGTTCAACGGTTCGCTTGCAGCAGCCATGTTCATCGGACGCTTTCTCATGATTGTGCCGATGCTGGCAGTGGCCGGTAGTCTCGCGCGCAAAAAGATCGTACCTGCGTCTGCTGGTACGTTCCCGGTTACAACGCCCCTATTCACGGTCTTACTAACGGGAGTGATCCTGATCGTCGGTGCTCTGACCTTCTTTCCTGTGCTGTCGCTCGGTCCCATCTTGGAGCATTTGCTGCTCCGTGCCGGCCACACCTTCTAGGGGATCTCAAGGAGAGATCACGTCTATGTCTCCACACGCACATCGCCGCTCGCTGGCTGATCGCAGGATTGTGCAGCGCGCCGCTCTCGATGCTGTCCGCAAGCTGAATCCACGGCTCATGATGAAGAACCCTGTCATGTTCGTCGTCGAGGTGGGCAGCATTCTCACCACGGGCCTACTGATTGCAGAGCGGGTAGGGCATCGCGGTCACTTCGGCTTCAATCTGCAGATCACATTGTGGCTGTGGTTCACCGTCCTCTTTGCAAACTTTGCGGAAGCAATGGCAGAGGGACGTGGGAAGGCGCAGGCCGATGCGCTGCGAGCTGCAAAGTCAGAGACGGTTGCGCTTCGGATTTCGGGTGAGCGCCTGGAGGAGGTGCCAGGCTCGCAGCTCCGTGTTGGTGATCTGGTGCGAGTTGCCGCAGGCCAACTGATCCCTGGAGACGGTGAGGTCGTGGATGGTGTCGCATCCGTGGACGAGTCGGCAATTACCGGCGAATCGGCGCCCGTGATCCGTGAAACTGGCGGTGATCGCAGCGCAGTCACGGGGGGGGACGCGTGTGCTGTCCGATGTGATCACGGTCAAGATCAGCTCGAATCCAGGAGAAACGTTTCTGGATCGCATGATCGCGCTGGTCGAAGGAGCAGAACGGCAGAAGACACCGAACGAGATCGCTTTGAACATCCTGCTCGCCGGGCTCACCATCATTTTTCTGCTCGCAGTTATCACGCTCCAGCCATTCGCCATCTACTCGGGCGCACCGCAAACCGTGTTCGTGCTGATCTCGTTGCTCGTCTGTCTGATCCCTACCACGATCGGTGGACTGCTATCAGCCATCGGCATCGCCGGTATGGATCGATTGGTGCAACACAATGTGCTCGCCACCTCCGGCCGAGCAGTGGAGGCTGCAGGCGATGTGAACACGCTGCTGCTCGACAAGACCGGGACCATTACGCTTGGGAATCGCCAGGCAGCAGAATTTCTCCCCTCGCCGGGAGTGAGTGAAGAAGCCCTGGCGGATGCTGCACAACTCTCGTCGCTTGCAGACGAGACGCCCGAGGGCCGATCTGTTGTCGTGCTTGCTAAGCAGCGCTTCAACCTGCGCGGCCGCGATCTCGCCGAGGTGAACGCTCACTTCGTGCCCTTCTCGGCAACGACGCGTATGAGTGGGATAGAGGTGGAGGGCCGCAGCATTCGAAAAGGTGCCGTGGAGGCGATCGCGCGCTATCTCCAGCAGCACAGATCATCGTTGCCGGCAGAGGTGCGGAGCACGGCGGAATCTGTCGCCAAGACAGGCGGAACCCCGTTGGTGGTTGCGGAGAACGGTCGCGCACTCGGCGTCATTCACCTGAAGGATGTGGTCAAAGGGGGCATGCGCGAACGCTTCGACCAACTGCGCGCGATGGGCATTCGCACCGTGATGATCACCGGTGACAATCCGCTCACCGCCGCAGCCATCGCTCGGGAGGCCGGAGTGGATGACTTTCTGGCCGAGGCGAAGCCGAAAGACAAGATGGACCTGATCAAGCGCGAGCAGGCCGACGGCAAGCTTGTCGCGATGACCGGCGATGGCACGAATGACGCGCCAGCGCTTGCCCAGGCCGATGTGGGTGTCGCCATGAACTCCGGAACGCAGGCCGCGAAGGAGGCGGGCAACATGGTCGACCTGGACTCGAATCCGACCAAGCTGATTGAGATCGTTGCGATCGGCAAGCAGCTACTCATGACTCGCGGTGCGCTGACGACGTTCTCAATATCAAACGACGTGGCGAAATACTTCGCCATCATCCCCGCCATGTTTGCGGGTGTCTTTCCCGTTCTCAACGCGCTCAACATCATGCGTCTGCACAGCCCGGAGTCGGCCGTGTTGTCGGCGGTGGTCTTCAATGCGCTCATCATCGTCGCGCTGATTCCGCTTGCTCTGCGTGGCGTCAGCTACAAGCCACTCTCGGCGGCTGCATTGCTGCGCCGCAACCTGCTTGTGTACGGGCTCGGCGGCATCGTTGTCCCGTTCGTCGGGATCAAGCTGATCGATGTCGTACTCACCGTTCTCCGTCTCGCCTAGGCATGGACACCATGAAAGCTCATCTGATTTCAGCCATTCTCTACACGATCGTCACGGCCCTTCTGCTGGGCATCGCATATCCGCTTGCAGTCACAGCGGTCGCGCACGTCGCCTTTGCGAACAAGGCGGATGGTCAACTCATTCGCGATCACGGCACCATCATCGGCTCGGCCATCATCGGCCAGCCATTTACAGGGACGGGCTACTTTCACAGCAGGCCATCTGCAGCCGGCACCGGCTACGATGCCTCCTCATCCTCGGGATCGAATCTGGCCCAGACGAACAAGGTGCTCATCGGTCGCATTACTGCCAGCGTCTTGACTGAGGGCCACGGAGATGCAATTCCCATCGACCTTGTAACAGCATCGGGCTCGGGTCTTGATCCGGATATCACGCCTGCGGCGGCGTTCTACCAGGCTTCTCGCGTTGCGCGTGAACGTCATCTGCCGGTTGAGCAGGTTCGTGCGCTGGTCGATTCCCGAATCACGCCGCGCCAGTTTGGCCTGCTGGGAGAGGCGCGCGTCAACGTGCTCGCGCTCAACCTCGCCTTGAAGGCTCTAGCGGAAAGTGCTGGTCCTCAGGCCAGGTAATCGGATGACACGGGCGCTTCGAGTCGACTCGGCCTCCGAGACTTACAATGGTGCCGCACCGCGCAATGCGCGCCCGGAGACTGCATGAAGCTTTCGCCCCTCTGTTCTTTTCTCTTGATCGCGGCCATGGCCGCGTTCGCCTCTCCCTCGCAGGCTGCTGATCCAATGCGTGTGAAGACAGACAAGGGTGAACTGCAGGGGAAGTTCTCGGACGACAGTCAGGTCCGCATATTCCTTGGTGTGCCATACGCCGCTCCGCCGGTTGGGCCGCTTCGTTGGAGGCCGCCACAGCCGGCAGGGAAGTGGAAGGGCGTTCGGAGTGCGCAGAGCTATGGCAGCCGCTGCATGCAGGCGAATGCGTTTGCGGACATGGTCTTTCACGATCCTGGACAAAATGAAGACTGTCTGACGCTCAATATTTGGGCGCCGAACAGCGCGAGCGAGGGCGCGAAGCTCCCGGTGATGGTCTGGATTTACGGTGGCGGCTTTTACGCAGGCAGCACGTCGGAGCACCGCCAGGATGGCGACACCTTTGCGCGCAGGGGCGTAATTCTCGTCTCCATGAACTACCGCTTGAACATCTTCGGCTTCTTTGCGCATCCTGCACTCGCCGCAGAATCGCCGCAACACGCGGCAGGCAACTATGGCCTGATGGATCAGGCCGCCGCGCTGCAGTGGGTGAAGCGGAATATTTCTAAGTTCGGCGGAGATGCCAGCAACATCACCGTCTTTGGCGAGTCGGCGGGCTCCTTCTCCGTCAGCGCGCAGATGGCGTCGCCCATGGCGAAGGACACGCTCGCGCACGCAATTGGCGAAAGCGGCGCCGCCTTCTCCCGCGGCACGCTGCCGTTTCCAACACTGGCTCAGGCCGAAGCTCGCGATGAAGCCTTTGCGCGCGATGTGCTCGGTAAGACGTCACTCGCTGATCTCCGCGCGATTCCTGCGACGGATCTGGTCAAGGCCATCGAGACGCAGAAGGCTCCCGGTGTTCGCTTCAATCCCGATGTCGACGGCGAGTTCCTGCCCCAGTCGGTGCCTCTGATCTTCGCTGCCGGCAAGCAGGCGCATGTTCCGCTGCTCGCCGGATGGAATCGCGACGAAGGCGGTCCACCGCGCGAAACCGTGACCCTTGATACCTATCGCCAGACCGCCCAGAGCATGTGGGGTCCACAGGCGAGCGACTTCTTGAAGGACTATCCTGCGACTACCGACGAAGAAGCGCGCCGCGCTGCTGCCGATATGGCGGCCGATCTGTTCATCGCGGCATCGACGTGGGAGTGGATCGACGCGCAGGTGAAGACCGGGGGCGCCCCCGTTTACCGTTACCGCTTCGATCATCCCTCGCCAGGAGACCGCTACCACCCCGCGACCGCTGGCGCATTCCACTCAAGCGAGATCGAGTATGTCTTCGGCAACCTGTTCTTTCGTCCCGCTGCGCCGTGGAAGGACGAGGACTACAAATTGTCTGAACTGGTGCAGAGCTACTGGATCAACTTCGCGCGCACCGGAAACCCGAACGGCGCCGGCGTTCCGGAGTGGCCCGCCTACAATGCTGCCGACAACTGGCCAGTAATGCATCTGGACGCAACGCCAGAGGTCCGGCCTGATACCACGCGCGATCGGTACCTCTTCCTGCGCACTGCCACCCCAACCGCACTCCCGAAATAGAGGAGCGGCCCGTTCCAATCGCATTCATGCTTCCGAGCAGTACGTCATGCTACGATTTTCTTGATTAGTGCGGGAACTTGCTGCCTGCTGATCCTGGAACCCAACCCATGAACTCTGCAGTGAAGACGCGCCGTGCGAAGCTCTCCGTTGTGCTTCCCGTGGCTCTGTTTGTCTTCCTGCTTGCGTTTGCTGTCTTCGGATGGGGCCTCCATTCGAAGCTCTCGCTCTACAAGATCGACGCGCAGTCTTCCTCGCAAACACCTGTCGCCAAGCTGCTCTCCGAGCGAGAGCGTGCGAGCGTAAGCGCGACCGCCGAGCATCTTCCTGTGCCGCCGGTGACAAGGCGTGCGGGCGCATGTGCTTGTGCGATGTTTGTCATTCCCGAGCTGCTCGTTTCTGATGCCTGGCGTCGTGAACTGGCTCCGTCAAAGCAGCAATCTGTCGTGCGGAACGGTCCCGCTCTGCTCCGACCTCCTCCCGCCCTGGGCTAGCCGCCTGCGCAGCTCTCGCTTAGCCGAGTGGCCGCGTAAACCGCTCCTTCGTTACGCCTGAATGCCAGTAGTCCGCCTGGGCTCTCTTACGGCGATCCTGTGCGCTGCCTCTCCACGGCTCCGCAACGGGATCGATCGTCAGCAGATTCGCAGATCGCGCTGGCCAGAACGGAATAGGTTGCGTGCAAATGCCTGTCTTTCGAGTGTCGCAAGCCCTCGTCTCGTCTCTCGTCGTCACTGTGGCATTGGCTGGCTGCAAGGATCGCAGCGCTGTAGCGGATACAAGCAGTCAGCCGCCCGCGGCAGTGGTTTCTCCAGTGCAGCGCGGCAATATATCGCACGTGCTCAGTCTTGCGGGTCAGTTCCAGCCGTACCAGCTGATCGATGTGCACGCGAAGGTGTCGGGCTACGTACGTCGTATCTACGTGGACATCGGAGACCGGGTCCACGCGGGCCAGACGCTCGCCGTGCTCGAAGTTCCTGAGCTGAATGCGCAGTACCGCGGCAGTCAGGCGCAACAGCAGCGTAGCCGCGAAGAGATCACCGTCGCCGAGCACGAACTGAGGCGCGCGAAGGCGACGTACTCTGCAGTCCAATCCAACTTCCAGCGCCTCGAGCAGGCATCCAGGGCTCAGCCTGGCATCGTTGCGCAGCAGGAACTGGATGACGCCCGCGCCAAGTCGGAGAGTTCGCTGGCTCAGATGGACGCAGCGCAGTCCAGCCTCTCGGCAGCACGCCGGCAAGCAGACGTTGCTACGGCCGATATGGAGCGTGTCGGTGCACTGCAGTCTTATTCTTCTGTCACCGCTCCGTTGAACGGAGTGGTGGTGTGGAGATACGCCGACACCGGCGCTCTGATCCAGGCAGGCACTGCTTCCGAGACGCAAAGCCTGCCGCTCATCAAGCTCTCACAGAGCGATGTTCTGCGCTTGCGGCTGCCAGTCCCGGAGGATGCCGTCGGCTACATTCACAACGGCGACACGGTGCAGATTCGCGTGGATGCACTCCACCGTTCCTTCACCGGGAAGATCGTTCGTTTCACCCGCAACATCAGCCTGGATACCCGCACCATGCAGACCGAGGTCGACGTTCCGAATGCCGACCTGAGCATCGACCCCGGCATGTACGCCAACACTTATGTGCAGCTCGCACATAAGGAGAACGTACTGACGATCCCTCTGCTTGCGGTTGAGCGCAATGACGGTGCAACAAGCGTGCTGGTGGTCGATCGCGACAACCGCGTGCATCAGCGTTCCGTGGAACTTGGCATTCAAGGCTCCCGACTAATCGAAGTCACGAGCGGTCTCAAGCAGGGTGACCGCGTGGTCTTGAATGGCGGCGGCCGCTTCGCAGATGGCCAGACCATCACGCCACGTGATGAGGTGCAGCCAGCCAGCGATGTCACGCATGAAGAAGGTGGCATGACGGACCCGCAATCCGGGGAGGGAAGGAACTCATGACGAAGTTCGCTCTCCGCTATCCGTTCTTCATCCTCATGATCTCGCTCATGGTGCTCCTGGTCGGCGTGGTTAATGTGATCTCGATGCCGGTCGATCTGTTCCCATCAATCGACATCCCCGTCGTGGTGGTCGCCACGTTCTACTCCGGCATGCCCCCACAGCAGATCGAAGCCGACATCACCGACACCTTCGAGCGCTTCTTCACGCTGGGTGCCAACATCGACCACATTGAGTCGCGGTCCCTCTCCGGTGTCAGTCTGATCAAGATCTACTTCCGCCCCGGCACGGATGCGAACTCGGCCCTCAGCAACATCTCGAACCTGGCCATGGCTGATCTGCGGCGACTGCCTGCCGGCACACTGCCCCCGGTCGTGCTCGGCATGACCGCGTCGAGTCAGCCAATCTGCCTGGTTACGCTGAAGGGTGATGGGCTGAACGAGACACAACTGAAGGACTTGGCACAGTTCAAGGTACGAAATCAGATCGCGAATGTGCCCGGCGCCTCCGTGCCCCAGCCATTTGGCGGTCGATATCGCCAGATCCAGATCTACGTCGATCCGCTGAAGCTGGAGGCTCACAACATGAGCCTGATGGACGTGGTGAAGAGCGTCAACGAATCCAACCTGATCCTGCCCGCGGGTGATGTGCGCATCGGCACGAAGGATTACAACCTCTACGCAAATAGTCAGGTTCCCAGCCCGCAGCAGATCAACTCGATGCCGCTGCGCTCCTCCGGCAATGCATCGGTGCTGGTCGCCGACGTCGGACATGCGGAAGACTCGGGCGCCATCCAGACGAACATCGTGCGCATCGATGGTCAGCGTTCGGTGTATGTTCCCATCCTGAAACAGGCTGGCAAGAGCAACACGATCCAGATCGCCAACGGTATGCGTGCCGCCATCCAGCGGCTAGTCGATATTCCGCCCGTGCTGCGTACAGCCGTCGTGTTCGACCAATCGGTATTTGTAAAAGGTGCGATCAGCAATCTCCTCAAGGAGGCGCTGATCGGCCTGGCGCTTACCGGGATTATGATTCTGCTTTTCCTGGGCAGTCCGCGTGCGGCCGCAGCATCTCTGCTGTCGATTCCGATGTCGATTTTGCTTTGCCTGGTGGTGATGAACGCATTCGGTGGCACCGTGAACACCATGCTGCTGGGTGGCGTCGCGCTGGTGCTCTCAAGACTCATCGACAACTCGGTGGTGGTGCTCGAGAACATCATCCGCTTCATGGAGGAGGGATTCAGTCCCGAGAACGCCGCAGCCGATGGCGGAACTGAAGTCTCGCTGGCCGTACTTGCGGCCACCGTGGCGACCTCGATCGTGTTCTTCCCGGTCTTTCTCCTCAACGGAGTGAGCCGCTATCTCTTCACCGATCTGGCGCTCGGAGTGGTGATCTGTATCTTCGCGTCATACTTCTTTTCCATGACGCTGGTGCCGCTGTTCTGCGCCAGGTTCATCCACCTGCACGTGCACGAAGCGAAGGTCCACAGCCGGAGCGTCTTCCAGCGTGTGGTCGATCGCTTCAACATCGGGTTCCAGCGCCTGCTCGATCGGTATGAAGCGTTGGCTTATCGTGCAATGCGGCGGCCCGGCGTCACCGCAGCCATCCTGCTGGGTAGCACTGCGCTGGTTCTCATTGTGCTCACCCCGATCCTGGGACGCGCCTATTTCCCTCGAACCGATCCGGGGCAGTTCGTCATCAACGTGAAAATGCCAAGTGGCACACGGATCGAGCTGAGCGACCAATACGTCGGCCGCGTTGAGGACGAGATACGCAAGGTCGTCCCAGCGCATGACCTCGGCATGATTGTGTCGAACATCGGCATCACGCCCGACCTGTCCTCGATCTACACGCCGAACGCATCCATGGACACGGCTTTCATTCAGGTCAATCTAAACGAAAATTACACAACTGGCAGTTACGCATACATCGATCAGGTCCGCCGTCGCCTGTCATCTCGAATGCCGGAGGTCCAGACCTACTTCCAGGCAGGTGGACTGGTCGACTCTGTCATCAACCAGGGACTTCCCGCGCCGTTCGATATCCAGATCAGCTCGAACGACCAGACTGCAGCGTATGCGAAGGCGCAGGCCATCGCTCAACAGCTGCGGCAGCTCTCGAGTGTCGGCGATGTGTACATCCCGCAGGACCTGAAGTACCCCGGGCTGCAATTGAACATCGATCGCGAGCGCGCCAGTCTGATCGGCCTATCCCCGAAGGACGTCGTGGACAACGTGATCACCGCGCTCACATCGAACGGCGTCATCGCACCCAGCTACTGGATCGATCCGCAGACCGGCAACAACTATATGCTCACCGTCCAGTACTCAACCCAAAGGATCGGGCACATGAACATGGAGGAGTTCCAGAACATACCTTTGCGTGGCGAAGGCCACACTGGTTACACACCACTGCGCTCCGTAGTCTTCACCAGAGAGATCGATACGCCGACCGAGGTCGACCATTACGGACTGCGTCGCGTCATCGATGTCTATGTCCAGCCGCGCTCGGAGGCGCTCAATGGCGTCAGCACACAAGTGCAGCACATCCTTGACGGCGTTCAAAGGCCCAAGGGCATGCGGATCAGCATCAACGGTGCAGTGCGCAGCATGACGGATTCATTTCAGCGCTTCGGCATCGGCCTTGTGCTTGCCATTGCGCTGATCTATCTCGTCCTCATGGCGCAGTTCGCCTCCTTTCTGGATCCGTTCATCATCCTGATGGCGATTCCACCCGGACTGGCCGGCGTGGTGCTCATCCTTCTTGCGACCGGATCGACGCTGAACATCATGTCGCTGATGGGCGTGATCATGATGACCGGCATCGTCGTTTCTAACTCCATCCTCATCGTCGAGTTTGCCGGATCACTACGCGCTCAGGGCAAGTCACTGCTGGACGCTGTCGTGCAGTCTTGCAAGATCCGCATGCGGCCGATCCTGATGACCTCACTTGCTACGCTGCTTGGCATGATTCCCATGGCACTCGGCCTGGAGGCGGGCAGCGAGCAGTACGCGCCGCTTGCTCGTGCGCTGATTGGCGGCCTCGCCGTCTCTGTCGTCGTCACCATGTTTCTGGTCCCGGCTGTGTATCTGCTGGTGCATGGCCAACGTTCAGGGCCGATCCAAACGTCAGCGCTGCCGGAGGAGGTCTAGCATGCGAAGCATCACGCGCGCTTTGGTCAGCGCCGGACTCTCGATCACCTGTGCGACGGCCGCACTCTCACAAGCAGCTGATCCGCCAAAGCAACAGGCTGCAGCGCAGGTCGTTCCATCACCCGCGCGTCCGCCCGGCACACGCTTGACCCGCGGCGATGCGGAGCGAATGGCACTCGCAAATAATCCGCGCGTCAGCATCAGTCACCTGCTCACGCTGGCGCAGCATCAGGTGGTGCGTGAGGTGCGAGCAGGAGAACTTCCACAACTCACTGGCTCGATCACGGCGCAGGACGCGAATCAGGCCAGCCGCGTCTCTTCTGGCTCTCTGTCCGCATCACGTCTCTTCACTCGCGTGGGTGGCGGCGTCAGCATGTCGCAACTCATTACCGATTTCGGACGAACCAACAATCTGGTCGCTTCCTCCAAGCTGCGGGAGCGAGCGCAACGTGCCAATGAACTCGCCACGCGTGAGGACGTCATACTCGTCACGGACCAGCTCTTTTACGAGGCGTTGCAGGCAGAGGCATTGCTGCAGGTCGCTGCGCGCACGGTCGCTCTGCGGCAAACCACACAGACTCAGGTGAGTGAGCTGACGAAGAACAGCCTCCGGTCCACCCTTGACCTGACGTTTGCGAACGTCAACCTGGCGCAGGCACAGCTGCTGCAGCTCGACGCGCAGAACAATGCGGCGGCCAGCATGGCTTCCCTGGACGAGGTGCTTGGCCTGGATCACCCCGTCCCTTACTCGCTGGTGGACGAGATGACGCCGAATCTGCCGCCACCACCGGATGAGACCACATTGCTGGACCTCGCGATAAAACAGCGGCCCGACCTGCAGTCGCTCGACCTCACGCGTCAGGCGGAGGAGCGCTTTAGCCGCGCGCAGGCAGACCAGCATCTGCCCACGTTGACTGCGCTTGGCACCGTAGGAGGATCGCCCGTGCGGCCGGACCAGTACTACGTGTCGAGTTGGGAGGGTGCAATCGGGGCGAATCTGAGTATTCCGATCTTCTCCGGCTTCCTCTATTCAGCAGAGTCGAAGCAGGCCAGGTACCGCGCCCAGGCTGCGGGCCAGCAGACGCGCCAACTGAAAGACAGAATCGTGCGCGACGTGCAGACCGCTTGGCTTGACGCGAACAACGCGTTCCGGAGAATTGCTGTCACCGAGCAGCTGCTCAATCAGTCCAACCAGAGTCTCGCCCTCGCCCAGACCCGCTACCGTCTCGGTCTCTCGTCCATCGTCGAGCTGAGCCAGGCGCAGTTGCAGCAGACGCAGGCTGAAATCGCAAACACGAACGCCCAGTACCAATACCGCTCCACCTTGGCTGCACTCAACTTCGAAACTGGAGTGCAGCCTTAGAGGCGAGATCGCCGATTCGATGTTTGGATCCGTGATCATCGAATCCCGCCGAGGGCCACATTAGCAGGCGGACAAATGGCGGCGCGCTCGCTCCAAGCGCAGCCTCTCCTCCCGCACAGACCCGGCACTCGGAAAGAAGTCCCAGTTGGAAACCACCGCGAGGCGAACTACACTCGCGTTTGCTTCGGGGGTGTACTGATGGACGAGTCCAAAATCCTGCGCGACACGATGGGAACGTTGGACCAGTTCCAGATTGAGATCCCCTCGTGGGGCTTCGCGAATACTGGAACACGGTTCGGCAAATTTCTGCAAGCTGGCGCTGCCACGACGCTTGAGGAGAAGTTCGCCGATGCCGCCGAGGTGCACGCACTCACCGGGGCTACGCCGCAACTTGCGTTGCACGTGCTCTGGGATGTGCCAGGTGGGCTGTCGGACGCAGGTACGATTCGCCGATTGGTTGCGCGATATGGAGTGCGTGCTGGCTCCATTAATCCCAACCTGTTCCAAAATCAGGAGTACAAACTCGGTTCCATCTGCAATCCGGACCCCGGCATTCGGCGCAGCGCGATTGATCACCTGGTCGAGTCGGTGCGCATTGCCAGGGAGCTCGACTCCGCGGATATCTCGCTGTGGATCGCGGATGGGTCGAACTATCCCGGCTCCCAGAGCATTCGCAAGCGAATCTCTTGGCTGGAGGAGGCGATGGCTGCGACCCATGCGGAACTTGCGAAGACACAACGCATGCTGATCGAGTACAAACCGTTCGAGCCGGCCTTCTATCACACGGACATTGCAGACTGGGGCATGGCCGTGCAACTGGCACAGTCCGCCGGCCCGCAGGCGCGCGTGCTCGTCGACACGGGACACCACTATGCCTCGCAGAACATCGAGCAGATCGTCACGTGGCTCCTCCACCTCCGGCTGCTGGGAGGCTTTCACTTCAACGATCGCCGCTATGCTGATGACGACCTCACACTCGGTTCGATCGACCCATACCAGATCTTCCGCATCTTCCATGAAATCTTCATGGAGCCGGATCGCAGCCAGGTTGGGCAGATCGCGTACATGATCGACCAGAGCCACAATCTGAAGGGCAAAATGGAAGCGATGGTGCAGACGGTCGTTGCCGCGCAGGAGCTCTATCTCAAGGCAGCTCTGGTGGATCGAGAACGTCTTGCAACCCTGCAGTCTGAGGGCAGAATCGTCGAAGCCGAAGAGTGCCTTCGCTCCGCATTCTGGACCGACGTTCGTCCGGCTGTCGCCGAATGGCGCTCCAGCCGTGGGCTGCCAGTCGACCCCCTGGCAGCGCTCCGCGACAGCGGGTATGTCGCACGCACTGAGCGCGAACGCGGCGCGAGAAATGCCGCACTGTTGACGACGTATGCCTGATCCCAGTCCGCAGATTTGTTTGTGCTTGGGACCACCGTTATCATGTGCTTCACCGCGCGGCGACTGAATGCCGCGCTCGGCACCCAGCAGAAAGCAGGATGAGTATGTCCGCCAGTCTCGCTCGCCCTCACATAGAGCTCGCGCACCTCGAAGACCGCTGGGACGAAAACGTCGCGCGTTCAATGGACGAACCGGAGCTGTTGCGTTACCGCTCCAACCTGCTTGGATCCGATCTGCGCATTACAAACTTTGGCGGAGGCAACACCAGTTCGAAAGTACAGATGTCCGACCCGCTGACGCGTGCGAAGACGACCGTGCTTTGGGTGAAGGGAAGTGGCGGCGATCTCGGCAGCATCAAGCGTGAGGGCTTTGCGACTCTGTACCAGGAGCGACTGCTTGCGCTGGAGCAGCAGTACGCTGGCGCGGACCGTGAAGACGAAATGGTGGCGTTCTATCCGCTGTGTACCTTTGGGCTGAACCCGGTGGTCGCCTCCATCGATACGCCTCTCCATGGATATCTGCCCTTCTCGCATGTCGACCACCTGCATCCCGACTGCGCAATCGCCATGGCAGCCGCAGCGAACGGTCACGAGAAGATGCAGGAGTTCAATCAGCAATATGGCCATAAGCTGGTCTGGGTTCCCTGGCAGCGGCCCGGCTTCGAACTGGGCCTGATGATGAGACGCGCCGTGGAGCAGGAGCCCGGCTGCGATGGCATCATTCTTGGTGGCCACGGCCTCTTCACTTGGGGTGACACACAGCACGAGTGCTACCGCAACACGGTTGCTGTCATCGACCAGATCACAAGCTTCATCGAAGCGCACGTCGCGAAGAAGGGCCCCGCAATTCTTGGCGGCAGCAGGCACGAAGCTCGCGCGGACCGCAGGGAACTGGCCACGACGATCCTGCCATTCCTTCGTGGTCGCATCGCGCAGCAGAAGCGGATGATCGCGACGTATTCAGACCAGCCGGATGTGCTCGAGTTTGTGAACTCTGCAGACGCAGAGCGGCTCGCTTATCTCGGAACTAGTTGCCCGGACCATTTCATCCGGACTAAGATCCGTCCGCTCTACGTACCATGGAGACCTGCATCGGGCATCGACTCGCTGAAAACCGAAATAGATCAGAGCCTGCGCACTTATCGCAAGGAGTACGGCGAATATTACAGCAAGCATCGCGTGCCGGACTCACCAGCCATGCGTGACCCGAACCCGACCGTGATCCTCATCCCGGGCATTGGGATGTTCAGCTTCGGCAAGAGCAAGCCCGAGTCGCGCATCACCGGCGAGTTCTACATCAATGCAATCCACGTGATGAAGGGTGCGGCTGCGCTCGAAGAGGGTGAGCCGGCATCGCGCGTACCGCAGTGTGGCTCGGATGCGCTGGCAGAAGCGTTCGAGGTGTACACCAACTATGTCGCGCTGCCCGCAGCGGAGGCCTTCCGCATTGAATACTGGGCTCTGGAAGACGCGAAGATCCGCCGCCAGCCAGCAGAAAAGGAGCTCAGCCGTCACATCGCACTCGTAGTCGGCGGCGGCAGCGGCATCGGGCGTGAGGTTGCGCGACTCGCAGCAGAACGTGGCGCACACGTCGTGATCGCGGACCGCGACATCGCGGGTGCAGAGACCATTGCTGACGAGATCATGGAGACGGCGGGCAAGGAAGCCCTGATCGCCGTCTCCGTAGACATTCGCAGCCGCGATTCGATCCAAGCCGCGGCGCAGCGCACGGTTGAACAGTTTGGTGGAGTCGATCTGCTGATCAACACTGCCGCGCTCTTCCCCTCATCGCCAACGGGCGTGATCTCGGACGAGCAGTGGGCGCTCACGTTGGAAGTGAATGTCACCGCGAATTATCTGCTCGTCGAGGAAGTTGGCAAGCTGCTACGCGAGCAGGATCTCGAAGCGAGCGTCGTGCTGACGAGCTCTGCGAATGCGGTCGTGCCCAAGCGCGGATCGGAAGCGTATGACGTCAGCAAGGCTGCGCTGAGTCACTTGATCCGGGAACTCGCAGTCTCACAGGCCCCAAAGATCCGCGTCAACGGCATCAGCCCTGCCACGGTGGTGAAGGGCTCGACCATGTTTCCCCGGGATCGCGTCATCGCGTCTCTCAAAAAGTACAGCATCGCATTTGAAGAAAGCATGACCGACGATGAGCTGCGCACGCTGCTGGCGCGCTTTTATGCGGAGCGCACACTGACACACCGGCCCATCGATCCGGCGATCTGTGCAGAGGCGATCCTCTTCCTCGCCGGGCCAAAATCCCCGTGCACAACAGGGCACCTGATTCCGGTGGACGGCGGTCTGCCCGAGGCTTTCCTGCGCTGAATGCGAGCCCGCGCCCGAGTGCCTTTTGGTCACGGTCGCTCCTCAGCGTGGCTTCTGCCTTGGTGCCTTCGCTTCGCGCAGCCCGCACATCAGCATCTGCCACACGTCCTCATATTTCTCGTCGAGGCCTCGCTTCAACCATTCGCTGGCGTGCGCCGGATGGTGAAAGCGTGATGTGGCAAACAGCAGCGCCTCGCCTGTCGCCCGCGGGTCGACTTTGCGGAAGCTGCCTTCCTTCACGCCCGAGCGAATGACGGCCGCGATCAGCTCGACCAACTCCTGAACATGAGCGATGACCACGGACTCCGCATCAGCTGCCAGAATGCGGTACGCCGCGAAGAGCTCTGGGTCGTCCTTCGCCCGGCGCCGCTTCACCGCGATCAGCGCATCCATCAGCCTTCTCAGTTGCTGTGGTGCGGGGCCAGGTTGGGCAGCAATAACGCGCAGTGGCGGCATTGTTGCTTCCGCCCAGCGGCCCACAACCAACTCCCGCAGTTCTGCCTTGCTGCTCACATGCCGATACACTGCCGCATGGCTCACCCCAAGTGCGCGGGCCACGTCGACTACCGTGGCCTTCCCTGGACCAAAGCGGCGGACCACATCTTCCGCCGTGGACACGATCTGCTCGCGCGTCAGTGGTAAGTCTGCGTTGACCTTTGCCGCCATCAGTGTTGAACCGCTGTTGCGCCGATTCCGTCCAGCTCCTCCAGCACGTCCGTGGATAGAGTCAACTGCGCCGCGGCCAGGTTCTCCCGCAGATGCGCGACCGACGATGTCCCCGGAATCAGCAGGATGTTGGGCGACCGATGCAGCAGCCACGCCAGTGCCACCTGCATCGGCGTTGCCTGCAGCCGTGTCGCAACCTCAGACAGCGTCGAAGATTGCAGCGGGGTAAAACCGCCCAGTGGGAAGAACGGCACGTACGCGATGCCCTGGCGATGGAGTGAATCGATCAGCGCGTCGTCCTCGCGGTGCGCCAGGTTGTAGTGATTCTGCACGCACACGACGGGTGTGATCGCCTGCGCCTCAGCAACCTGAGCGGCCGTCACATTGCTCAGCCCGATGTGCTGGATCAATCCCTGCTGCTTGAGTTCCGCGAGCGCCCTCACCTGCGGCGCAATGCTGCCCTCCTCCGTCCCGTGGCCGGATCCAATCCTGCGAAAGTTCACGATCTGGAGCGCATCCACGCCCAGGTTGCGCAAATTGTCATGCACACCGGCCTTCAGGTCCTCTGGGGAGATCGCTGGCTGCCACGACTTGTCCGCAGGACGGCGCGCCCCGAGCTTGGTCACGAGAACCAGGCCTGCAGGGTAAGGGGAAAGCGCCTCCCGGATGAGCTGGTTCGTGACACGCGGGCCGTAGAAGTCGGACGTATCGATGTGGTTGACGCCTGCAGCCACAACCTCGCGCAGAACTGCGAGCGCCGCTTCGTGATTCTTCGGCGGACCCCAGACGCCGGGGCCAGCCAGCTGCATCGCACCGTAACCCATCCGGTGCACCGTGGTCGAAGTACCGGGAAAAGTGAACTGCCCGCCAAGCCTGGTCTCTGTCATGTGTTGCTCCTTTCTACCTCAAGAGTTTCTAGGCTATTCCACAGTGGTGACAGATGTCAAAAAATGAAACCACGCAACGGCAAGCATCCGTGATCCACGACACGGCAGGCACCAGCCCCTTCGGCAGCTGAAAACGTAGCTGAAGAAAGTACGAACTCGAGAGTCAACTAGGGACTGCTATAGGCGAAGGCTAGTACCTTTCACGATCTGACATTCTGCAGCGGCTGTGCATCTCAACGGGTAACTGCGGTACTTGTCGGTACCTTTCAGGAGGCAGTCGCATCATGCAGTGGGTTTTCTTTCCCCGACGCGGCAAATCTGCGCGTGTATTCCGTCCCAACCTTCATTCCAGCTCAACCTGTGCTGCACTTCTCGCATCGCTCGCTCTCGTCAGCGTTGCCACACCCGCCATGGCCCAGGCCATCTACGGCAACATCAGCGGCACCGTGCATGACGCCTCTGGTGCTGTGATCCCGAATGCGACGGTGCGCATCACGGACACCTCCAAAGGCACCACTCGGACACTTCAGGCAAACGGAGATGGCCTTTACAGTGCAGACCAGTTGATCCCGGACCCCTACGTTGTCCATGCTGAGGCGCCGAACTTTACCGCTGCCGATTCCGCCACCATCACTGTGGTGGCCGATGCGACGCAGCGCGTGGATATGACCATGAACGTCACCGGCGCAAGCCAGACCGTGACTGTCACAGCGCAGGCAGCAGCACTGCAAACGGATCGCGCGGATGTCGCGCAGGTTCTCACCGGGCAGACCGTTCAGTCGCTTCCCAGCGTCAATCGCAACTTCACCCAGTTCGAGCTGCTGACCCCCGGCGTGCAGCGCTCTGCCTTCAACATCGGCCCGACGGAGAACCCGCAGGGCTCGCAGGCAGTCGAGATCAACGGCGCGAACTACGGCACCACTGGCTGGATTCTCGACGGAACCGACAATCGCGATCCGGTGCTCGGCATCATCGTTATCAATCCAACGCTCGATTCGATCAGCGAAATGCGTGTCATCTCGCAGAACTATCAGGCAGAGTTCGGCGGCGCCATCGGTGGCATCATTACAGCGCAGACACGCTCTGGCAGCAATCAGATCCATGGGGACGCATTCGAATACCGGCGCAGCGATGCGCAGCAGGCAAGGGACCCGTTCACCCAGTACGCGCGCGACCCTGTCACGAACCGCTACATCCCCAGTTCTCTCTACAACCAGTTCGGTGGCTCCGTCGGTGGCCCGATCCGCAAAGATAAGGCGTTCTTCTTCCTGGATTACCAGGGCACGCGCCAGCGCGTAGGCACCAGCCTGCGAGAAAATGTGCCGAGCGCGTTAGTGCGTAGCACTTGTCTCACCGGCGGCGCTTGCGATCTCACCGAGTACACCACTGCCTCCCTCTACAACCCCGTCACTCGCCAGGTCTATCCGGGTGGCATTCTCCCGGCGGGCGCTGCCTCGCCTCAGGCAATCGCGCTGCTGCGGGCGCTGCCTGCGCCGAACGCACCGGGAATCACCAACAATTACGTTGCCTCCGGCAATGGCATCAATAACAACGATCAGGCAGACATTCGTCTGGATTGGCAGACCACGCAGACCGTTCACACCTTCGCGCGCTATGACTACGCGAACTTTCGTCTCACTGGCACGCCGGTGTTCGGTGCTGCTGGCGGACCGGGCTTTGGGCTGGGAAACTCCACCGGGCGTGACAACGTGCAGAACCAGAACGTCTCTGCAGGTTTCGACTGGGCTGTACGTTCCAACCTGCTCACCGACTTCCGCTTTGGCCTGCTGAAGTACCACGTCGCCGAGAACAAGTTCGACGCCGGCACCGCACCAGCGCTTGCTGCCGGCATTCCAAACTCGAACACTGGCGTTTTCGGTACAGATGGATCACCCACCATCAACATCACCGGCGACAGCAGCATCTCGCAGTTCGGCACACAGGGCTGCAACTGCCCCTTGCTCGAGAGTGAGCAGGTCTTCCAGATCGTCAATAACTGGACGAAGATCGCTGGCAATCACAGCTTCCGCTTTGGCGGCGATGTCCGCTATGCAGAGAACCTGCGCAACGCCAGCGACTACAACCGCACTGGGCAGTTCACGTTCGGCAATGGCAGCACGCAGAATCCCGCAGACAAGGCGAGCACTGGTCTCGCGCTCGCGTCGGTGCTGCTCGGCGATGCGGAGCAGTACCAGCGCTTCGTCGTCTACGACCAGAACGCCATCACTCGTCAAAAGCGTGGCGCCTTCTATGGGCAGGACACCTGGCGCATCACGCCGAAGCTCACCTTGGACTACGGCGTCCGCTGGGACCTGATCTTCCCGGAGACCGCAACCGACCGTGCAGGCGGTGGCTTCACGTACCCGTTCGCCGGCTACACCCAGGTCGTCGGTGTGGGCGTCGGTACCAACGGTGGCGAGAAGACGGACTATCTCAACCTGGCGGGTCGCTTCGGGTTCGCCTACCAGGTGCGCAACGGCACCGTGATTCGCGGCGCAGTTGGGCAGGTCTATGACGATGTCGGCTTCTTCGGCACCATCTTCGGAACGGTGCTCTCACACAACACGCCAGTCCTGACGGCGCAGAACATTGCGACCAACAACAGTGCAGGGTCGGCTCCCGCCACCACGCTGGCCACGGTCCCCGCGCCTCCGGGCCCGTTTCTCATTCCGGCCAATGGTCGTATCCCGATGAGCAATGGAATCGGTTACGAATTCCGCCCCAACCGCCTCTATCTACCAAAGGTCGATCAGTACAACCTCTCCCTGCAGCAGCAGATCACCAGCAATCTCACGACTACGCTGGCCTATGTCGGCAATCTTGGCGAGCGTGTCTACCCAGGCGAGACCTTCGGGTGGGACATCAACGAGCCGGTGCTGCCCACCACCCCAGCACAGCTCGGCAACAGTACGGCCCGCCGGCCCTTCTATCAGCGGTTTTCGCAGCCATACAACGGCTCCATCGTGCAGTGCTGCGACACCACTCTGACGTCGACCGCTCCGGCAAGCCGCTCCTCCTACAACGCTCTGCAGGCGGTGATCGAGCAACGCTTCCACAGCGGATTCCAATTGAACGCGAACTACACCTGGTCGCGCGCCTTCAACTACGCGAACGATGCAGCGTTCAACCAGTACCGCCGTTTCAGCTACGGTCAGTCCGATACGAACCGCGCGCACCAGTTCACCGCGAGCGGCACGTATGAGCTGCCGGTCGGCAAAAACAAGCGCTACCTGAACAAGGGCGGTCTGCTGAATTACGCCGTCGGTGGCTGGACTCTGAATGGCACCACCACATGGCAGAGCGGCTTGCCGTTCACGCCTACTTACAACGAATGCGGGCAGGATCAGGATCTGGACAACAACCCGGGCCAGACCGGCGCCAGCAGTGACTGCCGCCCGGACAAGACCTTCGGACGGCTCGCCACTGGCGTGTCATCATTCGATCCCACCACCCACACCCGCCGCTTCTTCACGCCTGTCGCCCCCTTGGCGTTGAACGGCGCGCAGAGTGGACCGTTTGCCCGCCCGGCATTCGGCACCTTTGGCAACGCTGGCAGGAACACGTACTTCGGCCCCTCGCAGTACTTCGCGGATGCGTCGCTCTTCAAGAGCGTCCCCATCACGGAGCGCGTGCAGGCCCAGTTCCAGTTCCAGGTCTTCAACGTCTTCAATCATGCTCCGCTCGGCTTCTCGAGCGGCAGCTCACCCCACTGCATCGACTGCTCTGTTACCTCGACAAACGCGGGGCAGATCACCTCGGTCGATCCAGCGGTTAGCGGAACCGGGCTGCCCTACATGCGCCAACTCCAGTTCGCCGCTCGCTTCAACTTCTAACCCCGATGTCCGTGGCTCGCGGCGACGCTCATTACAAAGCGTCGCCGCGAGACTTTGGCGTCACCTTCCGTGCCACGCGCAGGGCATCCTCCACTACTTTCTGCACGCGTCGCTCGCGCGCCTCCGGGCTCTGGTAGTAGTAGATCGCCATTAGCTGCCCTCGCCTCTGAACATCCGTCATCGCCTCCCAGCCTTGCGCTGCTTCGGGCACGCGTCGAAACGCCACCTGCAGGATCGGTGGCAGCGACCGCTCACCATCCATCGCCAGCAGCATGCGTTCCGCTGACTGCTCCGCTCGGCGCGCACGCGCCTCTGCGCTCTTCGGTTCAGCCACATGCTCGCAAATGTCCTTGCGATACGAATGGCTGAGCGCCGCAAACCAGCGTGACAATGCTCGGTCCTGCTTCAGCAGTCGCGCCAACTCTGCCGGAGTCTCCACAGCACGCTCCTCCAGGTCCGGTTCAAGCGTGAACTCGGCCAGGTCACCAACCGCGGCGTGTCCCTCCCGCTGCATCGTCTTGTTCACCAGCACCACGTACCCGCTCTCGGCTGAGCCGAACAGCGAAGTCCGAAATGCAAAGCCGTTGACCGTGCCCCGCACCCGCATCCCGCGCCGCTGCTTCCACACCGCCGCCGGATCGAACGGCACACGTGCCGTAACCCAGCGCAGATTAGTGCCATCCGGGGTCAGCACTGCGCGGAATCTCTGCTGCGTACTCATGCGCGGCAGCCTACCACGCCATCTTGCGTTAGCATGAGCGGCATGGTTCGCCTCTCCCGCCGCGTGGTTCTGGCGCTGGCTCCGCTCGCCCCGCTCATGGTTCGCACCTTGCTCTCACAAAAGACATCGCGTCGTCCGCTGCTTTACGCCGGCACCTACACGCATGACACCGGCCCCGGCGGCGAGTCCGACGGTATCCATGTCGCCGAGTGGCACGAGTCCACCGGCACGCTTGCTCCATGGCATCGTGCCGTAGCCACAGTCGACCCATCCTTTCTCGCGGTCCCGCCCACGGGTGAGGCTCTCTTCTGCGTCAACGAGGCAGAGACCATGCCGGAGCCCGATGGCAGCAAGGGCGGCTCCGTCAGCGCATTCCGGCGTGACCCGAACAGCGGCAGCCTCACGCTTGTGAACCACGTGCCGTCGTTCGGCAGTGACCCATGCCATCTCACGACCGATCGCGCCGGTCGCGTCGTCTATGTCGCGAACTACACCAGCGGCTCGCTTGCGTCCTACCGCGTCGAAGCAGGGCGGCTGGTCGGCCCGGTCAGCCACATCGCGTTCCCCGGCCATGGTCCGGACAAAGAGCGGCAGGACCACGCGCACACTCATTGCGTCACGCTTTCGCCCGATGAGCGCTACCTGCTCGTCAACGATCTTGGCATCGATAGCATCCTGGTCTTCCGCACCGACCTCGCGACTGCGAAGCTCGACGAGCCGATCTTCCGCTGGCACGCAAAGCCCGGCTCCGGCCCACGCCACACCCATTTTCATCCGAACGGCCGCTGGGTCTACTCCGTCAACGAACTGTCTGCGACCGTTGACGCGCTCGCCTGGGATGCGTCAACGGGCCACCTCTCCTTGTTGTCAGAGGTCTCCATTCGACCATCTGGCGCGAGTGGACATAGCAAGGCGGCAGAGCTGGCCATTGACCGCAGCGGTCACTTCCTCTACGCATCCGATCGCGCCATTAACGATCCTGCGGACGACGCGATGGTTGTCTTTGCCATCGATCCCGGCAGCGGTGGCTTGCACTTCGTGCAGCGGCTGGCCAGCGGCGGACGCAACCCGCGCAGCTTCACACTCGACCCCTCGGAGCGTTGGGTGCTGGTCGCAAACCAGGACTCGCAATCGGTCGTCGTCTTCGCGCGCCATCCGCAGAACGGACGCCTCACTCCGACCGGCCGCAGTTACAAACTGGGCGCACCCGTCTGCCTGCTGTTCGTCTAGACGACCGACGCGTTCGCGTCAGGAGAGATATTCGCGCAAAAACGGATCGTCTGAGTGGACGAGATCGTGCGTACTGCCGTCGAACACCAGCCGTCCGTCGTTGAGCACCATGAACGTCGTCTCGCGATCCGCTTCGCCCGCCGGCAGCGGCACCATGTCATTGCGCTCACGATCGAAGACATGCGTGGCCAGCGTGAATGCATCCTGCAGACGATGCGTGATCAACAGTGAGCTGGTGTGGTACACATCCCGCTGCTTCATGATCAGCGCGATGATGTTCGTCGACGTGATCGGGTCGAGGCCGCCCGTCGGGGAGTCATAGAGCAGCAGATTCGGCTTCGCAATGATCGCGCGCGCAATCGCCACTCGTCGCCGCATGCCGCCTGAGAGTTGCGAGGGCAGCTTCTCCATCGTGCCGTCCAGTTCGACGAAGCGCAGCGCCTCTTCCACGCGCTGATCAATCTCTTCATCTGGCACGTGCCCCTCGATCAGCCGGTAGCCCACGTTGTCGCGGATGTTCATCGAGTCGAACAGCGCGCCCTCCTGGAACACCATGCCGACGTAGGCGCGCAGCGCGAAGATGTCGACCTCGTCCATGGCCGTGATCTCGTGGCCGAAGATGCAGATGCGTCCGCTGTCGGGCCGGATCAGCCCGTTCGCCAGCTTCATCAGCACGCTTTTGCCGCTGCCCGCCGGCCCCAACAGCAGCCGCGTCTCGCCCGGCTTCACTTCGAAAGAGACGTCCTTCAGTATCTCGTTGCGATCGAAGCGGATCGACACGCGGTCGAACAGAACCGGCACAGCATCCGGCTTCGGCTTGAAGCGCTCAATCGCGATCTCTTCGGCAGTGGCAGGCATGGTCGGCGCTATCGCCCGAAGATCCCGATCATCGTGCGGCTGATGATGAAGTCGATCACGATGATCAGCACGGACGCCACGACCACGGCCTGCGTCGTCGAGCGGCCCACACCTTGCGTGCCGCCGCGCGTGGACATGCCGAAGTAGCAGCCCACCGACGCGATGATGAACCCGAAGAAGATCGGCTTGATCAGCCCCTGGAACACATCCGCATACACCAGCGACTGGTACGCCGTGTGGAAGTATTGCGAGCCGCTCTGGCCCAGCAGAAAGACCGAGACGAACGCACCGCCCAGCGTGCCGACCGTGTCCGAAACGATAGTGAGGAAAAAGTTCATCACCACCGTCGCGACCATGCGCGGTACAACGAGCTTCTTCATCGGGTCGGTGCCCAGCGCTCGCATGGCATCGATCTGCTCGGTCACCATCATCGAGCCGAGCTCCGAAGCCATGCCGGACGCATTGCGCCCCGAGATCATCAGCGAGGTCAGCACCGGCCCCAGCTCTTTGATCATCGATAGCGACACCAGCGTGCCGGTCAGCGCCGTCGCGCCGAAGGTCGCCAGCGAAGACGCGGATTGCAGCGCCAGCACGGCGCCCGTAAAGAAGCCCGTCAGGATGACGATCGGGATCGAGCCCACGCCGATCAGATCGGCCTGCGTGAAGATGTCATTGACGTAGTGCGGGCTGCGAAAGATGTTCGTGATCGCCCGGCCGGAGAGAATTGCGTAGTCCTGAACAGAGCTGACGCTCTTCCGGGCAAAGCTGTCGAGCGAGCCGAAGGGCATGGCGGCATTGTAACGGGAGCCGCGCCTGACTTACTCCTTGGACTTCTTCCGGATTTCGATCGAGAGCCGTTTGATCTTCTGATTCAGTGTGGAAAGCGGGATCCGAAACTGCTCTGCCGCCTCCGTCTGGTTCCAGTTGCAGCGCTCCAGCTTGTCGATGATGATGCGGCGCTCGATGTCTTCGAGGATGTCGAACAGGGAAGCATTCGCATCGTGCTCGAGCAGGGAAGCCGCGTAGGACCGGCCCGTGAGCTCCCCTGGCAGCACATCGAGCGGGATGACCGCCGTGCGCGACAGAGCCACGCCGCGAGCCATCACGTGCTCCAGTTCGCGCACGTTGCCCGGCCAGTCGTAGTCCATCATCGCGCGCATTACCTCGGGCGCAAGGCGGCGCGTCTCGAGCCCGTTCTCCTCGGAAAATTGTTCCAGGAAGTGGCTGGCCAGCGGAGCTATGTCCTCACGCCGCGAGCGCAGCGGCGGCAGTTCGATCGTCACCACGTTCAACCGGAAATACAGATCTTCACGGAACCGGCCATCGCGCACCGCCTGCCGCAGATTCGAGTTGGTGGCCGCCAGAATGCGCACATCCACCTGCACCTCCTGCACGGAGCCGAGCGGGCGGAAGCGGCGGTCCTGCAGCACGCGCAGGATCTTGGCCTGTGTCTCGAGCCCCATCGTGCCGATCTCGTCCAGAAACAGAGTGCCGCCGTTCGCAATCTCGAACAGGCCCTTCTGCGCAGCGTGCGCCGAGGTAAAGGCCCCCTTCATGTGGCCGAAGAGCTGCGACTCCAGCAACTCCGCCGGCAGCGCGCCGGTGTTGATCGGCACAAACGGCTTGTCCCGGCGCGGAGAGTTCGCATGGATCGCCTTCGCGATCACGTCCTTGCCCGTCCCCGTCTCGCCCTGGATCAGCACGGTGAACCGCGATGGCGCCACCTGCGCGACCAGGTCGAGGATGCGGACCATCGATTCGCTCTTGCCGATAATGTTTTCGAAGTTGTAGCGCTGCTTGAGCGCGCGCTTCAGGTGAACGTTTTCTTCTTCCGTGCGGTGCTGCGTGATCGCCGCACGGATGTCGGCCAGCAGCTTCTCGTTCTCCCACGGCTTCTGGACGAAGTTGCGCGCGCCTGCCCGGATCGCATCGACCACGTTCGTCACCGTGCCGTACGCGGTGATCATGATCACCGGCAACTGCGGGTGGCGCTCCAGGATGCGCGGCAACAGGTCGATCCCGTTCTCGCCCGGCAGTGACAGATCAAGCAGCACCAGATCATAGGGCCGGCGGTCCAGCTCATCCAGACCCTTCACACCGTCGGCCGCCATGCCGATGGAGTAACCCTCAAGCGCCAGCAGCGTCTCGAGCGACTCGCGGATCGCCGCCTCGTCGTCAATGATCAGGATGCGTGCGCCCTGCGTGTCAGTGGAGGTCGCGGATCGGGCCAGCGTAGAGGTGCCTTCAGACATGCAGCGGTTTCCTTACAGCAGGGAATTCGAGGTGGAAGGTGGTGCCCTGGCCGATGGCGCTCTCGACCTGAATGCGGCCGGCATGTTCCTGGATGATCCCGTAAGTCACGGCCAGCCCCAGCCCGGTGCCGCGCCGCTGCTGCGCATCGGGCGCATTCTTCGTCGTGAAGAACGGGTCATAGATGCGCTGCAGGTGCTCGGGTGCAATGCCGGAGCCCGTGTCCGTGATCCTTACCGCCACGCGCCCATTCACGACAGTTTCCACCCGCAGCGAGCCGCCCGCATGCATCGCGTCGCGTGCATTCAGGAACAGATTTAGAAAGACCTGCTGCAGCTTGCCCGCGTTCCCCGCAATGCGCGGCAGCTCCGACGACAGGCGCACATCCACTTGGACCGCCGACGTCTTGAACTGGTGCTCCAGCAGCGTGAGCGTGTCGCGAATCACGCTGTTGAGGTCGATATCTGAAAATTCGGTCGAGCCGGTCCGCGAGAAATTCAGCAGGCTGTTCACGATCTCTGACGCGCGGAAGGTCTGGCTGGTGATCCGGTCGAGCAGCGGCGCAAGCCGCTCGTCGCCACGCAACTGCTTCGCCAGCATCTGCGTGTAGCTCGAAATCACCGCCAGCGGCGTGTTCACTTCGTGTGCGACGCCCGCCGCCAGCAGACCGATCGAGCTCAGCTTCTCCGCCTGTGCCAGTTGCGCTTCGAGCTGCATGCGCCCGGTAATGTCATCGACCAGGATGATCCGGCCCACGACCGAGAAGCTGCGCGACACCAGCGGCGCAATCGCGATATTCGCCGTACGCGTCTCACCGGTCCGCATGGGCAAATGGAACTTGTACAAATTGTGGACGCCCGGGTCGTCCTTCACCCGGTGGAACTCGGCCATGAACTCCGGCGGGAACACTGCGCTCAGCGGCTGGTTCAGCACATCCACCCGCGGCAGCGCGAACATGACCTCCATCTGCGCATTCCAGCTCTCCACCGTCTCATCGAGCCCGATCGCCAGGATGCCGACGTTGATCGACTCGACGATGTTCTCGTTGAACTCCTTTAGCCGCTCATATTCGCTGACCTTCTGCGCCAGCGACGCGTAGAGCCGCGCGTTCTGGATGGCGATGCCGATGTACGACGCCAGCGACTCCAGCAGCTCGACATCCTCGGAGGAGAGGAAGTCTCCGGACGTCGTGCGGCCCAGGCCAACGACGGCGATCGTCCGCTGCTGCACGCGACAGGGCAGGTAGTAATGCAGGTCGAGCGCCGCCGCAGCGCGCCGTTCGGACTCGCTCAGGTGCAAAGCGTTCTGCGGATTCTCGAGGAACAGGTGCGAGGTGGCTGCCTCACGGTGGCCAACCTCCTCCGGATGCGGGCTGGTCGCCAGCCGCAGGAAGCCTAGGTCGAGCGCACGCGCCGCTTCGCTGCCCGGTTCCACCCCCGGATTGAATCCGCTCGCCGCCGCCAACGTGTAGTGATGACGCGGCCCGTCGATGAACAGCGCCACGCGGGACACCAGCAGCGTTCGGGTGAGCCGGTCGGTTACGGACGCAAGCACCGCGTCCAGGTCCGTCTCTGAACTCAGCCCGCGCCCGAAGTCGATCAGCGTCTGCCGATAGTCGTAGCGCTGCCGGTCAAACACCCGGTCCACGCGCCCCTGGATGGCTCGCTTGAGCGGGTCGAACAACTGCGCCGTAATGATGATCGTGACCACCAGGCCCCAGGCGCCAAAGCTCGGCAGCTTGGTGTGCACCACCTCGGCAAACAAGCCGACTGCGCCGAAGTACAAGCCGATCAGCGCCGCCGTCGCCAGCGTGTACGCCACGCCCCGCTTGAAGATCAGGTCCACGTCCATCAGTCGGTAGCGCACGATGGCCCAGGAGAAGGTCAGCGGCAAGAAAGCGAGGCACAGCCCGGAGATCTTGTTCAGCACCGAGGGCGTCGGCCAGTCGGCCAGGTACGGCACCACGTAAAGCACGGTAAAGGGGATCACCGCCATCAGCGTCCCGCGCGTCAGCCACTTCAGTTGCTGCCGCCGCAGCGGGTCGTGCGTCCGCCGGTACTGCACCAGGAAGACGATCGCCGCGAGCACGTAGTACGCCGCCAGGTACCCGACCGCGATCTGGTCCAGCCGGTGCAGCAGCACCTCTGTGGCGGACCAGTAGAGGAATGCAGTGGCCTGTACTCCAATGACAATGGCCGCCGGCAGGTAGATCAGGCCCAGCAGCCGGCGGGGCAGCGTCGGGCGCTGGCTCCGCCCCCGATCCTCGGCAAACACCAGCGCGAAATGCAGGAACAGTGCCGGCTGCAGCGCCCCGGCCAGGATGTTGCCCCAGTAAATCGTCCAGTCAAACGCATTCAGCTTGCCCGTGGCATGGAACGCATACAGCACGAACGAAAACAAGCAGAAGACATAGAAGTGCGTCGAGTGCGGGGCCGTCCAGCGGCGGAACAGCACATACAGGCCGATCAGCAGGTACACCAGCGCAACCAGCCGCAACCCTTGGTACTGGGTCCGGTCCTGCGTGACCAGGATCACCGGTACATCGATCCGCACACCGGAGCGCTGCAGCGAGTAGTCGATCCGGCGGTAGGCGCCAGTGCGGTACCACTCCCGCACCAGGCTCGGCAGCCGCAGGGTCGGGGTCGCGTGCGCACCCGCCGTCAGCAGAATGTCGCCCGGCTTGATGCCCGCAAGCTCGCCCGGACTGCCGGCCGGCACGCGTTCCGCCTCAAGGCCCCCATGCGCTTCGACCCACCAGACCCCGTCCGTCGGCTTCTGGTACTCCGCGTCCTTCACCAGATTCAGGCCAGCAAAGATCGTCGCCGCCAGCGTGAACACTGCCAGCAGCAATACCGTCACCCGGGTTGGAAACGAGCGTTCCATGCGCGCGCGAAGAGTGAAAAGGGGTGCCTTCAGTGTAGAGCGAAGCACGCCGCTTGCCAGCCCTCATCGCTTCACCTTCGACCAGGGATCGGACTGTTAAGTCATGCGAAAACAAGGGTTGCAGTGCAATGCAACGACGCAGCCCGTCTCGCCAGGACGCGGCAAATGCGCCACACTTCCGGGAAACAGTAGTCATCTATGAGCCTGCATAGGTTCCCCTTCACACCGTCTCGCTTCCTACTCGCATCGCATCACCTCCGAGAGGACTGACCGCTTTTGGAACCGAGTGTCCACAAACGTGCATCCTTCCAGCGAGATTCGCTTCCTATGTTGCAGGTAGTTGAATAGCTTGAACGTTTGCATCTGCTTTATGCCTGAGGGTCCTCACCATGTCTCATCCCCGGCTGTTGCCTGAACTCGCTCCGCCCGCCCCGAAGGCATCGGGAAGTGGGCGTCGCAGCCAGGCCGCTTCGACAGCCGGTGGACGCCCTCCTCTCGCCACGACGTCCTCTGCAAGCCCTTCTCTCGCCAGTTGGATCAACACCCTGGGCGAGACGGCTCGTGAGGAGTTCGTCAGCATCCGGGACGCCAGCATGCACCAGCCTGCCCGGATGCGCTGCCTGGTCGCTGGCGACGGCCCGTCGCTCCTGCTGCTGCATGGTTTGCTTGGCACAGCGGATGCCTGGGGCACCGCAACGCAAAACCTCGGCACTACCTCCACGGTCTATGCCCCGGATGCCCTGGGAATCGGCGGCTCGGACCGCGTGCCCGCGCTCGACGTCAGCCTGACCGCCACCGCCGATCGCATGATCCAGTTGATGGATGCCCAGCGTCTCGATCGCGTGGACGTGGTCGGCACCTCGCACGGCGGCTCGGTCGCCCTCATGCTCGCGGCCCGTCATCCAGAGCGGGTCCGCAGTCTCGTCCTGCACGCCCCGGCCAACCCCTTCTCCGACATCGCCGATCCGCTGATCCGCTTCTACAAGAGCGCTCTCGGCCGCTGGTTCGCCTCCCGCATCCCCACCGTTCCTGCCGGCGTGCAGTCGCTCGCCCTTGGCCGCATGTACGGCGACGCCAGCCGCGTCCGCTCTGGCTCACTCGAGTGCTACATCCGCTCCCTCCGCATCCCCGGTACGGTCGAGTACGTGCTCAGCATCCTTGATCGCTGGCACGAGGACATGGCGGCGCTGAAGGCAGTTCTGCCCCGGCTGCGTGCGGTTCCCACACTCCTGCTCTGGGGCGATCGTGACCGCGCCGTTAGTCTCAGCAGCGCCGAGCGCCTGACCCGCCACTTCGACCAGGTCTCGTTGATCGTCATCCCGGGCGCCGGCCACCTGCCGCATGAGGAGGTCCCCGCGCCCTTTGCCACCGCCATCCAGAGCTTCTTGGGCGGCCAAAAGCGCGTCGACCCTCATCCCAACCGGATGCGACTCGTCGCCCGGCACGGCGCCACGCTCTAGGCCAGCCGCCCAGCGGTCTTTGCCGCTGGCTCGAAGACATTCGCCCCGACGTGTACTCTGATCGGGCGTACGCGGCCCGTTCAGGCACAGTTCTGAGCGGCTGCATCCCACTCTCGTCACATCTCAACAGCAGATCAGGAGGGTTCCCTTGAACCTCATCGCATATCGCACTCGCTCTGGCCGCATGGCCTCGTTCCTGCTCGCTTCAAGCCTCGCCTTCGGCATGGCCGCGCCGCTTGTCCTGGCCCAGACCGCCGGACAGGACCTCAAGAACGCTGGTCACGAAACTAAGGATGCGACCAAGGATGTCGGGCACGGCGTCGCCAGGGGCACAAAGAAGGTCTTCCACGCGACCAAACATGGCACCGAGAAGGTTGCAGACAAGACCAAGGAAGGCACCGAAACCGGCTACGACAAGACCAAGGAAGGCACCGAGGCCGGCTACGACAAAACCAAGAGCGGCACGAAGCACGTCTACCATTCGACCAAGCGCGGCACCAGGAAGGTCGTCCACAAGTCGGCGCGGGCCACGGAACACGCAGCCGACAAGGCAGCCGACAAGACCACCCCGCAGTAGTCTTGGCTACTCGGCCAGGTAGGCGCCGCGCCGGTGAAAGCGCGGATCGGTCAACTGGTCCAGCATGAACTGCGCCACATCCGCGCGTGAGATGTGGCGGCTGCTCGAGGGCAGTGCATCCGGCAGCACGCGATACGTCCCCGTCGGCTGGCCATCGGTCAGCCGCGGCGGACGCACAATCGTATAGTCCAGGTCACTCGCTGCCAGCAGCCGCTCCTGCGCACGATGATCGGCGGCCATGTGCCGCAATGCCGTCGCCCGCAACGCTCCATACAACATGTTCCAGATCGGCGCCTGATAGCGGCCTGCCGGATGCAGCGAACCGGCTGCGCCCAACGCCACAATCCGCTCCACAATGTGGAAGTGCATCGCGTTCAGGATGAGCGGAATGGCCCGGCTGAGCAGGGGCTCTGGTTTGCGGGTGCGTGCGCCCAGCGCCGAGAAGACGGCTCGTTGCCCGTCCATCGCATCGCCAACCTGCTGCGGATCGAACAGATCGCCGGCCACTATGCGCAGCCGGTCTTCCGGCATCAGCGCCTGCGGGTCGCGAACAAACGCGGTCACCTGGTGGCCCCGCTCCAGAGCGCCTTTCACCAGCAGCCGTCCTACCCCACCAGTGGCGCCAAAGACTATCAGCTTCATCCGTGATCCGCGTACCGCACAGCAAGGCCACTATACAGTGCGGGTTGCAATGCGCAGTTCATGTGCGCACGCTTCCGCCCGAGGGAGCATCCACCCGGACAACCTGCTCACCTCAGTCACATCCCACCAAACAGCGAATCACCACGCAGCATAATCATCGCAACATAGCGAAAGGGAAGAGGCATGGCATGGCGGAACACATTGCGTTGGATAAAGTGGAGTCGACCCTTACCGATCTGATCGAAACCTTGCGGGATGGCCATGAGGGTTTCCTCGAGCTTGGTCAGCGACTGACCGATCCTGCGGCGCGCCGTTTCTTCCTCGAAGAGACGCAAATGCGCAGCGAGTACGCCGGCGAACTCGAGAACGAGCTGCACCGCCTGGGCGTTAAGGACGTCAAGGCCAGCAGCTCAACGATGAACAAGGCACACCGCTTCTGGGGCGAGATGAAGGCCAAGCTGGGCGGCGGCGATCACGCGCTGCTCGACACAGCCGAGCAGGGCGAGGATGTCGCGAAGAAGGCCTACCAGAAGGCGCTTGAGCAGGAACTGCCCCTGCCCATCCGCGAGATGCTCACCCGCCAGCAGGAGCACATCCTCGGCGTGCATGATCATGTGAAAGCACTCCGCGATCAGACGAAGAAATAGCACTCGTAACAGAACGAGTTGCAATCCGGCCGGGCGGATGCCTTTCTTAGAGCGTGTCCAGCTCGGCCGGCCTGCGTCCGGCCACAAAGAACGCGATAAAGCCGAGCAGCAGCACGACGGTCTCCACGTGCGTGGACTGCTGGTGCAGGCTGTCGAAGGTGGCGCGCGCCGGACTCGACTCCGGCAGCGCGGCCACGCTGCCACCAGCCGAAGCCTGTGCCGTGTCCATCCGCGGGCTGATCGAGAACTGCGAGTACGCCGTCAGCAGGATCATCACCAGCACCAGCGCCGCCTGCGGCACCACGCTGTGCCAGCGCAGCCGTCGGCCGCGTAGCAGCAGGGCGCTGCAGGCCAGGAACACCACCCCGCAGATCAGCCCCATGTAATGCACGTGGCGCAGTGTGCCGCTCACCACCAGCCCCGCCCCGTGAATGCCCTCCGCGGGGTTGAGAAACAACGGCGGCAGCGCGCCAAACGAGATCGCGGCAACTTGCACAAAGAGAACCAGGGCACCCAGCCACAACCCCAGGCTGAGCAGGGACACGGTGAAGAGCAAAGTTCGCAGGCCTCGCATAACTCCAGAATACGCAACGTAGCGCGACACCAGTAGCTGGACTCCGTACTAGGGCAGCCCCACGGCTCTCTCGCTCAGGGTTCGTTCTCTGCCGCGATCGAAAGCCTTCCGGCTGAGGACAAGCGCGCTTGCCGTCACCTGACTTCACCGATCCATGTAGTTCAGGATCGGCCCAAGCAGGTACGCCACAAAGAAGCCGCTGCTGTAGATGATCGCTGAGCCCCAAAGCAGAGTTCGGCTCAGCTTGCTGACCTCACCGCACGTTGTTGGATCCTCAGCGTCACAACTCTCTCCGTTCCGCAGCCGCGGGGCGATAACGTAGGTCATGACGAAGCTGCACGCGATCAGCGCTTGTCTTGTCCATAAGCATTACCTTATGTATGATCCAGCCACACGCGCATGAATCAGGCCGACACCGTCTTCAAAGCGATCGCACATCCTGCCCGGCGGCAGATCCTGTTCCTGCTCGCGCGGTCGCAGTACTCGGTCAAGGAATTGACCCGAGCGTTCGCCATGTCACAGCCGGCCGTGTCGCAGCACCTGCGCGAACTGCGCAACGCGCGGCTCGTCACCTCGGATCGGAAGGGAATCGAGCAACGCTACAGGCTGACCGCCGATCCGCTGAAGCTCGTCTTCGATTGGTCCTCACAATACAAGCCGTTCTTCGATCCCGCTGGACACGCGTGGGCATTCAGCGAGGCGGAGCCAGTCAAAAAGAAGAGGACATCCCACCATGGCCGTTAAAGGGTCTGTGCCAGCTCGCGGCGTCATCGTGCCGCACCTTGTAGTTCGCCACGCGGCCGAGGCCGTGGCGTTTTACGAAGCCGCTTTCTCTGCGGCTGTCTTATATCGCTCGCCGTCGCCCAGTGGCGCGGGTGAGCACGTTCACCTGAAGATCTGGGACTCGCTTGTCCAGGTCTCGACCGAAGAACCTGCCCAGCGTGGCGAGCGTGCAGAAGGTGCATTGCTCGCCTCACCCGAGACACTCGCCGGATCGACATGTGTCTTTCAGGTCGCGGTGCCAAACGTGGATGAGGCATACAAGCGCGCTGTGGATCGTGGTGCCAGTCCTGCGCTCCCGCCCACTGACATGTTCTGGGGCGATCGCTACGGCTGGGTGCGCGATCCGTTCGGCCATGTCTGGGCACTGACAGAAGTGAAAGAAGAGCTCACGCTCGAGGAAGTCACGGAGCGGATGCGCCGATTAGCAACTCGATGAATGAAGGGACCTGACTATGAAAACGTTCAGCCTGGCCATGCTTCTTTGTACTCTGCCGCTTGCGGCGCAGACCCCATCCGCCAACTCACCCGCCGCTGGCACTCAGCCCGCGAGCACGCCCGATCCGTGGCAGTCCCTGCACTTTCTCGAGGGGACGTGGGAGGCAAAGACCAGCGCAGCGGCGGGGCCGTCCGCTAGTGGGCGGTACACCTTTATCCGCGAACTTGGAGGCCATGTCCTCGCCCGTCACAGCACCAGCGACCCGAACTGCAAAGGGCCCGCGAGCTTCGACTGTGCGCACGGTGACCTGCTCTATATCTTCCAGGACAGTCCCGGGCAGCCGCCGAAAGCCATTTACTTCGACAACGAGGGTCATGTCATCCACTACGGCGTGTCACTCACCGCGCCGGAGACCGTGACCTTTCTCTCCGAGCCCTCACCCGGCCCGCAGTTCCGTCTTGTTTATGAGCGGCAGGGCACGGCCATGACTGGCAGGTTCCAGATGCGCATGCCCGGACAGAACGATTGGCGCTCGTACCTGGAGTGGGCCGGCAGCAAGGACTGATCTGCTCGCTGCCGTCCGTGCCCTGACCTACGGCCGCAGGTTCGACGGACGCCCGGTCAGCCGCTCAATCCGCTTTGCGATCGGCGGATGCGTCGAGAACAGGCCCGCAAAGTCCGAGCCCGAGAGCAATGGCTGCACGATGAACAGGTGCGCCGTCGACGGCGTCGCCTGCATCGGCAGTCGCTTCGAGTACATCTCGAGCTTCTCCAGCGCGCTCGCCAGCGCATACGGATTGCCCGTCATCTGCGCGCCCGTCGCGTCCGCCTCGTACTCGCGCGAGCGCGACACCGCAAGCTGGATCAGTGTCGCCGCGATCGGCGCCAGGATCAGCATGAACAGCGCGCCGATACCCCCGCCGTCACGATCCCGGCCCCTGCCGCCGTAGCCGCCAAACAGCATCGCGAACCGCCCGGTGTGCGCCAGGATGGTGATCGCGCCAGCCAGGGTTGCGGCAATCGAGCTGGTCAGGATGTCGCGATTCCGCACATGGCCCAGTTCATGGGCCAGCACGCCGGCCAGCTCCTCGTCGTTCAGGAGGCGGAGGATGCCCTCCGTCACCGCGACGGAGGCATGCTTCGGATTCCGCCCGGTTGCAAAGGCATTCGGCGAGTCGTTCGGGATCACGTAAATCTTCGGCATGGGCAGACCGACACGCTGCGTCATCTGCTCGACTACGTTGTAGACCCGCGGCAACTGCTCGCGCGTGACCGGCTGCGCCCGATACATCGAGAGCGCCAGCTTGTCCGAGTAGAAGTAGGAGAAGAAGTTCATCGCGACGGCGATGCCAAGCGCCAGCAGCATCCCATTGCGGCCGCCGAAGTGCTCACCCAGCAGAACCAGGAACAGCGTCAGTGCGGTTAGCAGCAGCGCTGTCTTGAAGGTATTCATCGAAACCTCAACTTTCAGCACCAGACTACCCTGCGGTCAGCTCTCGAGCCCGGCGCCGATTTTTAGACGCACCAGCCTGCAGCCCGTTGCGACGCAGCCTGAACAGCCACGGCGAGTCTATGCGCAAGGTGAAAAGCAGAAGGCCCTGCCACATGGGCAGGGCCTCTCTGGTATCGCAGATCCAACCTTAGAACGTGAAGCTTGCCTTCAGCTGAATCAGGCGGGGTGACGCATCGCCGCCCAGGAACGCGCCGAGGATCGATGTCGGCGTACCCACCGTGCTGGTGATCGTGCCAATCTGCGCGTTCACATCGTTCGTCGGCTGACCGAAGTTCGGATGGTTGAACAGGTTGAAGAACTGTGCACCCAATCGCAGGTTTCCTGCTTCCAGCCGCGGGATATGGAAGCTCTTGGTCAGGTCCATATCCGTGTCCGTGTAGCCGGAGCCGCGGAACTGGTTCCGCCGCTGCTGCGAAAAGTCGCTTGCATTGTCGAAGTAGGCGTAACCGAGGGAAGAGTTGCCAGGGGTCCCCAGCTGGCACGGACTGTCGACAGCCTTGGCGCCAGCGCACGTGTGCGAGAAGCCCTTGTTCACAAGCTGCTGTGCAAACAAGCTGCCCGTGTAATTCTGCGGAATGTTCGAGTCGATGATCGTGAAGGGAAGTCCGGTGCTGTGGAAGACGGTACCCGCGATCTGCCAGTTACCGGTCAACCACCCGGGGCCGAAATGGCGCGGAATGTCGAGAACGTAATTGGCGCTGATGTAGTGCCGGATATCGTAATCCGCATTGCCGTAATTGGCTGACAGGTTGTGCGGATCCTGCGGATTGGTTGGGTTGCCGCTGAACGCGTCGAAGCCACCGTTCGAGACCTCATCCAGCGCGTGACTGTAGATGTAGTTGAACTGCAACTGCAGGCTCTTCTGCTGACGGCGCACCGTCACCAGGGCTCCGTTGTAGTTCGAACTGGCTGCTGTCGCGACCTCCGTGACGGCTGCGAAGGAAGGCTGCGGCGCCGTGTCCGGAAGATTGCCGAAGCCGTACGCATTCACGCCGCCGTTCAGGACCGGCTCGTGGTACCCATGGTTGCCGACGTAGGACGCCGCAACCACGGTGTGCGCATCGATCTGCTGCTCGAAACCAAGTGTGTAGGTCTCGTAGGTCGGCAGGCTGATCCGATGGATCGTCGATGTGTACGCCGGGGCCTTGAAGCCGATGCCAGCCGCCGCAAGACTATTGAAGCTCGCATTGCCCGCATAGCTGTTCCGGAAGGCTGCATTGGAGTTCGCTGCTGCCTGCTGCCCACTGTCGGCCAGCGCAGGATCCAGCGTGTAGCGTCCGCGCAGGTAGAACTGCACGTTCGTCGGTGCGTTGTTCAGCAGGTCGCCGGCAATCTGCCCGGGGAAGGTATCAGCAAAAATGCCAAACCCGCCGCGAATCGTCGTCTTCGAACCGGGGCCAAACGGCTGATACGCGAACCCAAAGCGAGGTTCATAGCCGACCGGCTGCTGCGCAGGGAAGGCCCGGTGCCGGCCAGAGTTGATGAGCTGGTTGTAAGGCGTATCGCCGCTGGTGTTGCTGGCCAATGCGCCGAACTCGGAGTTCAGGTTTGAGAACGCATTCAGATGGGACACGGGGTTGGAGTTGTGCTCCAGCCGCAGTCCCAATGTCACGTTCAAGTTGCGCGTCGCCTTCCAGGTGTCCTGGATATAAGCGCCCATGCCATAGAGCGACACTGGCTGCGTGTTGCGCTCCGGAAAGTTCTGGCGGAAGCGCGTCAGCAGTCCGGCGCCAAAGCTCTCTTCGGTCGCGTAGGCCTCCGGGGTAACCGCGCGCACCGACGGACCGTAGTCGGTGATGTTGTCGCGGCGAATCGACCAGCCAACCTTGATCGTGTGTGCGCCGTGGCTCATGCTCAGATCGTCAATGAACTGATACCCAGTGACATTGCGGCCCTGGGGGAAGGCGTAGTTTTCGCCTCCTGGCAAACTGGCCAGGCCGTTGTTCGCCAGGTCACCCGTCAGGAAGACCAGGGTGAACGGAACGACCTCATTCGCCTTCGCCTGCTGCGTGTTCGTGAAGATCGCGCGATAGTAGGCGGCCGCAAAGACGAACTGGTTTGTGACGTTCGGAGAGAAGCTGTGCGTCTCGCTCAGTTGTCCTTCATAGGAAGGCTGAGGGCTCGCCGCGTTGAAGACCGGGTTCAGCACACTCGTGAAGGTCGGCTGCGTGCCTTTGTCCATCTTGAAATGACCGAACAGGCGATCGTTCTGGCCGAGGTTCTGGTCGATACGCCCGGACATCAGCCACTCAGAGGCGAAGTTGCTTGCCGTTCCGTTGTAGATGACAGCGTTCGGATCAGCATCGTCCGGGGCAGCATTGGCAGCGCCGGGAGCGCTGTTGTACAGGTTGAAGATGCGCTGGTAGTACGGCACTTCTGACGGGTAGTTCGCCGCGACTGTGGCCAACGTGCTCTGCTGGAATGCGGGCGACGGCGCGTATACGGTCGCGCGGGAGGGGATGATGACACGAAGCCCTTCAGTATTGATGAAGAAGAAGGTCTTGTCACGACGAATGGGTCCACCAATCGCTGCCGCCCACTGGTTCGCATTGACGAACTGGCGTGGCGTCTGTTCACCCCGGGGCGCATGGTTGTTGAACCAGTCGTTCGCATTCATGATGCGACCGTTCCACCAGTAGGTCAGGTTGCCGTGCAAAGCATTGGAACCGGAACGGGTGATCTCGTTCACCTGCGCGCCACCCAAGCCGCCGAACGACGCGTCGTAGGCGGGGCTTGTCACGGACACGCTGGCGATATCGTTATTGCCGAGCAGCAGGTTCGTCGCGCCGGAGTTGTTCAGATTGAGGTAAGGATCGTTCTCGTACGAGCCGTTCGAGGTAAACGTGTTCGAGGTCGCCGGCAGACCGAAGGAAGAGAAGTTGCCGTACCCGCCCTGGGTGTTCATCACCGAGCCGGGGGCCGTCTGCGCCACAAAAGTCACGTCGTTGCCAGGGTTTGGAAGCTGCTGCACCGCCTGCAGATCGAACGTCGTGCTGATCGCGGCATCTTCTGTATGGAGCAGCGGCGCCGCCTCGGTAACCTCGATCGTCTGCGCGCCACCGCCCACGTTT
Organism: Candidatus Dedyshia acidiphila; assembly: GCF_051025295.1. NCBI lineage: Bacteria > Pseudomonadati > Acidobacteriota > Terriglobia > Terriglobales > Acidobacteriaceae > Candidatus Dedyshia > Candidatus Dedyshia acidiphila. Next base: position 57,954 of record NZ_JBMGJV010000012.1, read on the forward strand.
AGCTTGACGCTTCCGTCCGTCGTCTGACCGGCAGCCACATTGAACTGCGTGCTCGTGGTCTGGAACCCGGCGCCGGACACGGTGGCCGAGTACTGTCCCGGCTTCACCAGCGGGATCCGGTACGCTCCCGAGGCGGAGGTGGTCACAGTCTTCTGCTCGCCGGTAGCGAGACTTTTCAGCTCAACCTTGGCATTCGGGATGACTGCTCCACTCGCATCCGTAATGGTGCCCGACACATCGCCTGATACAAGGGTCTGGGCCGATGCGATGGGAGTGTGCAGCGTGGCGGAACCGAGAATAAGGGTCGCAACCGCGAGAATGCTGCTCGCGCCGCTGTTCCTGAAGCTATTCCGCAGAGAGCTCAACGAAGACAAAATAAAATCCTCCAAATAGCGATATCGCTTCAGGGGCACGTCGCGTGCCAAATCAACTTTATTGGGCTCAGTAACTTATCAACCGGCTCCTTTCTGGGTAACTCACTCGTTAATAACTACTTATACTAACTCGGAGGCCGCGGCTCTTGGTGTGCTGAATCGGCCGCGCAATGCAGCTATACGGGAATTTGTAGACCACCTTTCGCAAAACGGAAGCTGAGCTGAACGTTCGACTTCCCCCAAAGGTTGGCCCGTTGACTGCAAATCACTGAGTCAGGAAGAGTTGCCTCACGAGGTGGATTTTTTTGCGGAGGGCAGTCGCGGAGGTCTGTCAATTGCACATTACGGTCACATGAAGAGTCGGAAACCGCTCAACTTCCTCCTCCGGGGCCGCTTGCATGGGTCCCTCGCGACCGCGCTTCTCCCACTGTCCATCATGGCAACCGTCGGCGCCGGTTCGCTCTGGTCGCAAGCCACACCGACGAGCGGCGCAATCCAGGGCTCCATCACCGATCCGTCCGGTGCGGCCGTTCCGAATGCCCAGGTCACGATTCTCAATACAGCCACCGGCAATACCCGCACTCTTACGACGGATTCAGCCGGCCTCTACAACTCAGGATCGTTGAACCCGGGCCAGTACGCCGTCACCGTGGTCGCTCCCGGCTTCCAGAAACTGCAGTCCACCGTCGCGGTGAACGTCAATGTCATTTCTGGCGGCAACTTCAAGCTTCCCGTCGGGCAGAACAGCCAGACCGTCACCGTTCAGGCTGGCGCAGTCCAGGTCAACACCGAGCAGTCGAGCGTTCAGAACACCCTCACTACCCAGCAGATCGATACGCTGCCGGTAAACGGTCGCAACTTCCTCGACCTGGCGCAGCTTGAGCCCGGCGTTCAGCTCCAGAGCGGCGAGACCTTCGATCCCACCAAGGCGGGCTACTCCGCGCTCTCCTTCAGCGGTCTGGCCGGACGCACCACGCGCATCCAGCTCGACGGCCAGGACATCACCGACGAGACCGTCGGCACGACCATCTTCAACGTGTCGCAGGGCGCCATCGATCAGGTGCAGATCTCCCGCTCCACGCAGGACATCACCGGCGACATCACCTCCACCGGCTCGGTGCAGGCCGTCACCCGCTCCGGCACCAACCGCTTCCACGGCAGCGCGTTCTACAACTTCCAGGATCACTCGGTTGGCTTCGCTACCGAGCGTGGTGTGGACACTCCGTTCCAGCGCAACCAGTTCGGCGGCAGCATTGGCGGCCCGATCCTCAAGGACAAGCTGTTCTTCTTCGGCAACATCGAGCGCGTCAAGCAGGACACCGGCACCATCAACACTGTCGGTCCGCTCTTCGCCAGCATCGGAACGCAGTACCCGTTTGTGCCGTCGCCCTTCCGTGACACCTACTCGACAGCGCGGCTGGATTACAGCGGCTGGCACGCGATCCATTTCTTTGCCCGCGCCAACTACGAAGTGAACTCGGCGGTTTCGGCCTTCGGCAAGGGCTATTCGATCTACGCCAACCGGGACAACACGCCCGGCATCGCTGGTGGCGCGGACTTCTCGACCGCGCACACCACCCACAGCGTGCGCGTCAGCTACGAGAAGTTTCACAACCTGATCGGCAATGCGGTGAGCAGCTCGAACACCTACTACGCCGTTCCGGGTATCGAGTTCTACTACGCCGCGCAGGGCCTCTACAGCGGTCCCAACTACCTGGCCCCGCAGCAGACCTACCAGTCCGACAAGCAGTTCCGCTATGACGGAAGCTGGGTCAAGGGTGCACACAACATCCGCTATGGCGGGGGCTTCAACCGCATCCTCGGCGGCGGCTTCGCCGGCTTCTTCAGCCTGGCGCCGCGCATCTCGATCAACAGCGGCAGCCTCACGGCCGGCGGAGACGAACACAACCCGCTCGACTATGCGCCGTACGGCGTCATCCTCGGCAACGGCCAGGGCTACTTCACCGAACTGCCCGGATTCGGCGCTCCCGCTGGTGGTCAGGGCGACTGGCGCACCTTCGCGTACGTCGCGGACAGCTGGAAGCTCCGTCCCGACTTCACCTTGAACTTCGGACTGCGTTGGACGCGCGACACGGGTCGCTCCGATGCAGATCTCGCCCCCATTCCATGCTCCGTGGTGGATACCTCGCTCACCGGCTACAACCCGTGCGCATCTTCCAGCGATCGGCTGCTCGATCAGTTCGGTCCGGGGCTCGGGGCGCGGGTGCGCCAGCCGAACTTCGACATGGGTCCGCAGCTCGGCTTCGCCTGGAGCCCGGGTGGTACGGGCAAGACGGTGATCCGCGGCGGCGTCGGCGTCTACTACGAAAACTCCGTCTTCAACAACGTCCTGTTCGACCGGCCGTTCAAGCTTGCGCAGGGCCGCTTCTATGCGACCAAGGCGCTGTGCTCCGCCTATGGCTCCACCTCCTACACGCTACCCGGCAGCAATCAGGTGATTGACGTCACGGACCTCTGCAACGAGCCGATCTCACAATCCGGGCCGGCCTTTGCTGCCTTGCAGCAGCAGTACCAGCAGGCGACAACCGCCACCGGTGGCATCTCGCAGAATGGCGATTACGTCGGCAACACGCTGGCTATTCCGACAGCAGCCGGCTATGCCGCGTATGCCCCGAACTACAAGACCGCCTACTCCACCCAGATCAACCTGGGCCTGCAGCGTGAATTGTGGCGCGGTTCTGTGCTGAGCGTCGATTACATCCACGCCGTCACCAATCACATCGAGCAGGCCATCGATACGAATCACGTCGGCGATGCCCGGTATTTCGATCCCGCTGCTGCTGCATCTGCCATCGCAGCAACGCTGGGGGGCGCCAATAAGAAGAAAGCTGCATACGCCTCGATCGAAGACGCCATCTCTGGCGGCCTGACGATCTCGGACTTCGCCAAGAATGGCCTGGACTCTGGTGTGCAGTTCAATGGTGGATACCCCGGATACGCGCAGAGCGATCCGACTGATCCGACCAGTCCGTTTGTCGGATCAATTGCCTTCCCTGGCATCAACAAGCAGGTCGGTCAGGGCTGGTTCCAGTTCCCGGGCGGTCGCGCCGGTTACGATGCCTTCCAGGTGAACTTCCGCCAGCAGGCCAGCCACCCCGCACCCGGGATCGCCTCCTCGAACTTTGAGGCTTCCTACTCGCTGTCGCGTGAGGTCAACACGACCACTGGCGGTTCGGATTCGTTCTTCACTCCGAACGCCTGGGATTACAGACAGCCAACCCGGTTCATCGGACCTGGCCAGCTCGATCGCACCCATATCTTCTCCTTCGGCGGTTCCGCTCTGTTGAAGTACGGTCCGCGCGTCGGCGTCATCGGTCACTTCTACAGTTCGCCCGCCAGCAACCTGGTCATGGACACCACAACAGGCGGCACAAGAGGCCAGATCTTCCGGAGCGACTACACGGGTGATGGTTCGATCGGTGATCTGTTCCCGGGCACAAACCCTGGAGCCTTCATGCGCCAGTACAACCAGAAGAATCTGTCCAAGCTGATCGACCGCTACAACAACTCGTTGGCGGGCACCCTGACCCCCGCGGGGCAAACCCTGGTCAATAGCGGGTTGGTCACTGCTGATCAACTCTCCCGCCTCAAGGGAGTCATGCAGCCGGTTAGTATCGCCCCGGGGAAGACGCTGCGGAACTATCCGTTCCGTACGCTCGACGCGAACTTCACCTACCCCATCAAGCTGAAGTGGATCTCAGAGACGGCTACGCTCGAGCCAGGCGTCGCCATGTACAACATCGCCAACTTCGGCAACTACACACTCAACAACTACGATCCTGAGCTGCTGATTGGCGCAGGCGACTCCAACTACCCCAACGGTCCGTTCGATTACAGCGTCAAGGACCAGAACCGCGTATCCCGCGGCTCCGGCACCTTCGACCAGGGCGACGCCCGCTCGACCGAGTTCCAGCTCCGCTTCACATTCTAAAGAGCGATCTGGAAGTCTCTGCACAAGGGGGAGGGCGAAAGCCCTCCCCCCTTGTTTTTTGCATTTGACACACGCGCGGTTCCAATATAACGTCTCCGCCGTAGTCAAATATGTAACCGCGGAGTGTCGTAAATGTCTAAGCTTCTGCTGATGAGCTGCGCCCTCGCCACGCTCTCCATCGCCTCCTTTGCCCATGCAGAAAGCGTCGGATTCTGCGAGCAGTTGCAGCACTCCGAGTTCGAAGAATGTCAGGCCGAGTACAGCGGCTGCCTTTCCTCGGGAGCAACCTCTTCCACCTGCTCGCAAGCGCGCACAAACTGCGTCGCGCAGTCCCAACGGGATTACCAGGCTTGTGTCAGCGGATGCGAGTCGAAAGGTGCATGCAACGGCGGAATGGGCGTCGGCATGGCTGCCGGCCTTCCCGCAGCCCGGATGCTGACTGTCAGACTTCCACAATTGAAAGCGCTGGAGTAGTTTTCGCGCTCTGAGGGCTGGCGCGGATCGTCTCCGCGCCGACTCCCTTAACTCTCCCAGCGGGCCACCGTCAGCGGCTCAGCGCCCGGCGAATCACGGCTTCGAGCGCCTGCTTGTGAGCCGCGTACTCCACCTCACCCACATTGCCGCGCGCGCGATCGGTTTCGAGCGCAAACAGCTCTTCCTTCAACGACGTCAGCAACAACTGGCGCTGCCGCTCCGGATCGGGCTCCGCCGGCAGACCGTAGCCGCTCTGCGCCTGCACCGCGCCAACATACCCGGACTGCGCAGGGACGGGCTCTGCCGCAGCGGGTGCGTAGGCCGGGCTCTCGGGGCGGCTTGCGTAGTTGCTCATCGGCGCTGCCGGGGAGGGCGCCGCCGGCGAGCCGTAACCCGTGTCGGTCGCAGCCTCGTCCTCAGGATCGCGAGGAGAGCGGCGCAGGAAGATCGCTGCCCCAATCACAAGAATCAGCCCCACCCCGGACAGGATCCACCACTTGTACTTGGTGAGCGGGTCGGGCGTATCGATCGGCGTCCCCAGGCCGCCGCCTGGACGAGTATCCTGCGCCGCGGTGCCTCCGCCGGCCTGGCCTGCAGCACCCGGCTGACCCGCGCCACCATTCTGCGCGGTCTGCACATCGCGCGGCAGCGAGCCCGATCCCGAGACCGTGAAGCCGAGCGCCTGCGTCGGGCTGACATTCTTCGCGACAAACGTCTGCGCGTTGATGTCGTCATTGATCGGCTGGTACGGGGTCGATGGGTTGGGCCGGAAGGTCATGCTCTTCGGCAACATCACGACCACGTTGTCCGCCGCCCCGGCCAGCTTCGGCGCAAAGCTCGCGCTGCCGGAGTAGGGCAGGCTGTAGCTGACCTGGAACTGTGTCTCCCCCGGCCGCAGCGGGAACAGGTAGGCGTAGTGCCCCTTTTCGCCCATCGGCGCGGGCGAAGACGCGACCGGCATGCCGCCCGGCCCCATCGCCGCGGCGCCCTCCACCTTGGCATCCGCCGGCAGGTAGATCTCGTACGAGTGATTGGAGAACTGCGTCCGTGGCGGCGTGGAGTCGTTCTTGACAAAGTAGCTCTGTGTGACGTGCAGCCCCTGCGGGTCCGTCTCCACGCGGATCACGTTCGCTTCCGTCGTGATGCCCGGCACCGTCGCCGCCACGTCGTAGACCTGCACATCCACGTTGTTGGTGCCCGGAGGCGCAGGCTGGAAGTAGCTAGCCTTCTCGTGGTCGACGCGGATCAGGTGCATGCCCTGATCGGGCACATCGATGGAAAACTTGCCGTGCGCATCGGTCTTGGTGCGCGCCGTCTCCTGCATGCGCTGCTGCAGCGAGATCAGGATCACGTCATCGCCGGCCGAGGGCTTGTTGATGGTCCCGTCCGTCACCGTGCCGGTGATAGAAGCCGCGAGCAGGGAAGGCGCGAGCCCGAGTGCGGTCAGCAAAGTGGAAGAAAACAGCAGCGTTCGTCTCATGTTGATTCTGCCGTTAAGGATACTGCGAATGCCCGGGCCCGGAGGCAGGAACTTCGACCCGGCGTCCCGGCGGCTTGATCCGGCGACCAAAGAGACCTGACTGCCCGCAGTTCCGCTGCTGGCTCCCCCGGCTCCTCTATCTCCGGAGCCAGCCCGTTCGTCAGCCATAGATAGCGTCGGTTAGCCCACGCACGCGGCATGATAACCAATCGCTACAACAAGGGCTCAAAAAGACACAATAAGGGTGACGAATTTGCTCCATAAAAATGCGTTGGAACAGGCAACCCGCTGGTCTGAATCCATGCAGCAATGTTCATGAGGGAACTGTTCGCTCGGGTAGACCGATCGTGACGGGCCGCATCTACCCAGAGAGAGGACTGCATGAGCCCTGGGTATTTGAATGAAGCAACGGCCTCATTCCCCCGCCGTCTCCCCGATCCGCTGTCGCGATTGCAATCGGCCACCGCGCAACTGATCGCGCTGCTCGCTCCGCTCCGTCTGCCCGGGACTGACCCATCACTTGCCACCTTATCTGCGCTTGAGCGTGCGCTCGACCAGCGCGTCATGGAAGCGGGCGGGACGGCTCTGCTGCTCGGCGAGTCCGAAGCCGCGAAGTCTCGCTTTCTGCACGCGCTTCTTGATGAGCCACCACACAGTCGCGCTGGAGAACCGACGGGGGCGAGCCGCGTGGCGCGCTCCGCCTGCACCTGGATCACCTATGGCCGCGAGCCCGCCGCGCTCGTCACCACGGGCCGCGGCCGCACCACCAGCCTGCGCCCGGCGCAGCTCCCCGGCTATCTCGCCAACCAGTCGCGCGGCTCCATCGCGCAGCCGGTCGTGCTGCGTTCCCCCAGCGCTGCGCTTGAGGCGGGTCTGGTGCTCATCGATGCGCCACAGCTCACACCCGACACCTCCGGCTTCCTCGAGCGCACTGCCGAGGCGCGTGCCCAGGCCAATGCCATCCTGTTTCTCATCGAAGCAGGCCGCGCTCCTACCGAAGCCACGCTCCGTGTCCTTCGTGCGCTGCGGCCGCGCGACTTCCTCTTCGTGCTTGAAGCGCCGCCGCCCGATGCAGCCAAGTCCGGCGCAGCCGGATCCCGCCGTGCCGCCGCCATCGAACTCGAAGAGCGCCTCGCGGCGTTCACGTTATCGCAGTACGGCGGGGTCCGCGATCCCCAGGTGGTGACGCTGCCCGCGCGGACGTCGAGGGATTCGAACGAGGACTCGGCAGCACCCGCAGCTGCCCATCGTGCGATGCTCGAGCGCGCCAGCGCCCTATGGCAGACCACCGCGGCGCACGATGCAGCTGCCGCCGCGCATCGACTCCTCGAAGAGCTGAATGCCATGGTCGACGGCTCCGGCATTGCGCTGCGCACGCGTGCGAGACTGCTGGCCGCCATGCCAGAGCTGCGCGAGCTCGAACAGCAGATCGCCGATGCAGCAGCAGAGCTGCGCGACGCCCCCGTCCCCCTGGCCGGCAGCCCGCCGCCAGCCCCCGCACCCGGACCCACTCTGGTCCCCCCGCAGCCGAGCGACCCGGCGTCCCTCCCCGACTCTGCAGAACCCACCGCTGCGGCGCCTCTGCTGACAGCCGAAGCCTCTGAGCCAGCCCCGGAGAGCGCTGCCGTCTCTAATGCGTCCGGCTCGCCCGACGCGTCGACCCGGCCCGATGCGACCCTCAGCCCACGCGTCGAGGTCGCGGACGCCACAGCCCGCCCACGCCAAGAGGACCAGCCGCGGCCCACGCCACCTGTCGCCGCAGCGCCCTCAACCACAGCAGCCATCACACCTGCAGCAGTGAGCACACCATCCGCCGCACCCACGGCAGATGAGGTAACCGCGGCAGCCTCGTCTTCGATCTTCGTCAGGCTCGCAGATTCAGCGGCTGCTTTGCGCTTCCGTTCGCACGACGATCCGCATCCTGTGCCGAACGCATTGCTGCGCTTCCGTCCCATGTTGCTCGCTGCCGTAGCACTTGCCATTCTGTGCGCTGTGCTGCTGTCTATCGCGCTGCGGCATCACGCATCGGCTCCTGCGCCCGCTCCCGCCGCATCCGTTGTGCAGCCATTGAGCGCTTCCGTAACGCCGACGAAGCAGGTCAAGCCACATCGCCGCCATCGAAGCTCCCGTACACACAAGGCCGCCAGCCCTGCGCCGGCGCAATAGATCGACACACGCTGCAAAAGAGAAGGGGAGCCGGATGGCTCCCCTTCTCCTTTGCAGCGTCAAGTACGTTTAGCGCGATGCGGTCGTTGTCACCGGCGTGAGCTGCATCGGCCGGGTCAGCCCGAACGTCAGCTCCGAGCCTGCGGGCAGCACGGCTGCTTCACGGTTCCTCAGGATGTGCGTCGTGGTCAGGCCTGCGCCCACCACCGTCCCCACTGCCGCCCCGATCGGGCCGCCAAAGACTGCACCGCTCGCTGCACCCGCGCCTGCACCGATGGCGTACTCCGTGCCGATGCGCTTCGGTTCGTCGCGTGTCTCGATGGTGCCTTCGCTATTCACCTTCGTGTGTGAACCGCGCGCGGTCAGGCTGGGTACAGCAGTGATGCTGTAGCGCATGCCGTCGGGCAGTGTCACTTCGCTCGCCAGCAGCCGCATGGTCGCTGGACCCGCGATGCGGCGGCCGTAGTCAGCATGCACGACGCGTCCATGCACCACGGAGCCGGCCGGAATGATCACGCGCCCATTCTGCATCACGTCCTGCGTCACCTGTGCGGTAAAGAGCGTGCCGGTGCCGTTCTCGCTTGAGGACAGCTCGCGATCGAGTCGCGTGTGAATCGCTGTGCCTTCCACAAGCTGATTCGCCGGGATCGAGACGGCGGTCACGATATCTGCATCGGGATCGGACGCGGTCGCGCTGCGCCGCTGCAGACTCGGCGCCGTCGCCGCGGAAGAACCACCGGTCACGATGTCTTCGTCCGGATTTGCCGCACTCCGGCCCGTTGCATTCCCGTCCGCCGCTTTCACCGCAGGCATCGCCGCCGACGGCTTCGCTACAGGTGCGGGAGCTGCGGCCACCGCCGGGGGCGGTGTCACCTCGGGCGCTTCGGTCGCGCGGATCACGTCCGTGACCGGCGGCTCGGAGGTTCCTTGGTACGGGCTTGGTTTTCCTGCGCTCTGGGCCATTGCAACACCGCCCAGCAGCGCCAGCGTGGCCCCGGCAAGCATCCTCTTCGCTACGTTCGAGGTCAGCTTCATCTCGTCTCTACCCCCACCCACTCTGAATCTCTTAGGTCACCACTGGCCAAAGCCGCACCAGCAGAACTGCAACACTGGACACAGCCTAGCGGAAGAAGTTGTGCCTGCCTTGCGATTGAAAGGCCGCGTACCAGCGCGGTTACCCGGCTGCCGTGCTCTCGTGCTTGGGAGCGCTTCCTGCCTCGCCCGACGGCAGTCATTCTGCTTTGTTAGACTTGCGGTGTTGCGCCTTTGCCGGCCGCGATCGCGTCTCACGCCGGCGGGCCTGAACGAAGCACGTGCCACCCTACCCTTGTCTAGGACCCAGCCCATTCCCATGAGTGACCCGAACGGATGAGTGAATGGATCAGCATGATTGGTGGCGTCACCGGCGAACCGATCCCGGTAGACCGCCGCCCCAGGCTGCAGGACCGCTTGCACCACCACATCACTAGGAGCGATATGACGGAGATTGCGCAGATACGCGCGCGGGAGATTTTGGACTCGCGCGGCAACCCCACTGTTGAGGCGGACGTGGTGCTCACGGACGGCACCATCGGCCGGGCGGCCGTCCCGAGTGGCGCCTCTACCGGTGAGCATGAAGCCGTTGAGCTGCGCGACGGCGACAAGTCGCACTACCTCGGCAGGGGCGTGCTCCAGGCCGTCGAGAATGTCGAGAGCATCCTCGAGCCCGAGCTCAAGGGCATGGACGCGTCCAACCAGCGGCTGCTTGACGCGACGATGATTTCGATCGACGGCACAGAAAACAAGGGCCGCATCGGCGCCAACGCGATCCTCGCCGTCTCCATGGCCGCGGCGCGAGCGTCGTCGCTCTCGCTCAAGACACCGCTCTATCGCTACCTCGGCGGCGTCAATGCCTGCATCCTGCCCACCCCCATGATGAACATCATCAACGGCGGCGCGCACGCGGACAACAACGTGGACTTCCAGGAGTTCATGGTGATGCCCGTCGGCGCGGAGCGCTTTGCCGATGCGCTGCGCTGGGGCGCGGAGATCTTCCACACGCTCAAGGGCGTGCTCAAGAAGCGCGGCTACAACACAGCCGTCGGCGATGAGGGCGGCTTCGCTCCTTCGCTGAAGTCGAACGTGGAAGCGATCGAGGTCATCCTCGAAGCCATCACGCAGGCCGGCTTCAAGCCGGGCGAGGATATCGCGCTCGCGCTCGATCCCGCGGCCAGCGAGTTCTTCGACAAGTCCGCCAACGCCTACGTCTTCAAGAAGTCGGATAAGAGCCAGAAGACAAGCCAGGAGCTGGTCGACTACTGGGCTGACTGGGTTCGTCAGTACCCCATCATCTCGATCGAAGACGGCCTCGCCGAGGACGACTGGCAGGGCTGGCAATACATGACGGAGAAGCTCGGCAGCACAACGCAGCTCGTCGGCGACGACCTCTTCGTGACCAACACGGAGCGTCTGCAGCGCGGCATCGATGAGGGTGTCGCCAACTCCATCCTGATTAAGGTCAACCAGATCGGCACCGTTAGCGAGACGCTCGAAGCCATCGAACTCGCGCGCCGGTACGGCTACACGTCGATCATTTCGCATCGCAGCGGTGAGACGGAAGACACGTTCATCGCCGACCTGGCTGTCGCCACCGGCGCGGGCCAGATCAAGACCGGTTCGGCATCGCGCACTGATCGCATTGCCAAATACAACCAGCTACTGCGGATCGAAGAGGAACTGGGCCAGGCGGCTGAGTTTCTCGGTATCGAGTCTGTCAACTGTGACGAATAGCGAAGCGCGCGGCCCGTGGCTGCGCCGGAAAAAGGTGTTCTGATGAAGGTAGTCTCCTCCGCGCTCTGCGGAATCCTCCTCGCGCTGCCACTGGGCAGCGCTGTTGCACAGACCGGGTCCAGCACAGCAGGTGCTGCATCCACCCCGCACCAGAGCGGCGCCACCCCGGCCTCCCCGCATGCGGCGTCGCCCAGCGAACGGTCGATCGGCACGCTCGATCCGAACGCGCCCCCGCCGCCGGCTCACCCCATCACGGCCGCGCAGACCAAGCAGCTGCTCGATCTGATGCAGTTCAAGAAGACCGAAGATCGCAACTGGTCGCAGATGATCACCATGAACAAGCAGGCCGCGCCCTTCATCCCGAATGATGTGTGGACCGACGTGCAGAGCGGCATTGATGGCATCGACTACAGCGCCCTCGTGCAGCCGATCTATGCGCGCTATCTGTCGGAAGACGACGCCACCAAGGCCCTCGCCTTCTACAGCACGCCCGCGGGTCAGCGCGTGCTCCAGGCCATGCCGTCCATCCTTGGCGAGAGCGCTGCTGCCTCGCAGCAGAAGGGTCGCCAGGTCGGCCGCGATGCAATTGAGAAGCACCGCACGGAGATCGAAGCCGCGCAGAAGAAGTATCAGGAAGAGCACGCACCTGCAGGCGGTCCGGGTAGCGCACCGGGCGCTGGTCCGGGCAGCGGCGCGGGAGCAGGTGCAGGAGCAGGCCCCGGATCAGGCGCTTCCTCGGGCAGCGGCACGAGCTCTGGCTCCGGAAAAACCACCACCAAGCCGCAGGGCACCGCCACGAAGCCGCAGTAGCATCCGCATCAGCAACCACGGCCGCCGCGAGCGCATGCTCCGGCGGCCGTGCTCTTTTGGCTCGCGCACTCTGCTGTACCATCGAGCGTGAGCGCGCACTATGCGCATCAGCGCAATAAATCTGCAACAAGGGGACACAGAACGCCGCATGCCGAAGCCGCTTGTGTTGGCCATTCTGGATGGTTGGGGCTATCGCGCGGAGACCGCGGCGAATGCCATCGCGCAGGCACGCAAACCGAATTACGATCGGCTGCTGCGTGAGTTTCCCAACACACTTCTGCACGCGTCCGATCACTTCGTCGGCCTGCCCGACGGGCAGATGGGCAACAGCGAAGTGGGCCATCTGAACATCGGCGCCGGCCGTGTCGTCTCCATGGACATCACGCGCATCGACGCCATGATCGCGGACGGATCGTTCTACGAGCACCCGGAGATCGTGAAGGCGATCGACCGCGCCTGCGAAAGCGGCCGCCAGCTTCACCTGCTCGGCCTGCTCTCCGACGGCGGCGTTCATTCGCAGCAGGCGCATCTCGAAGCGCTCCTGCGTGCCGCGAAGATGCGCGGCGCAGAGCGTGTCTTCGTGCACGCCTTCCTCGACGGCCGCGACACGCTGCCCACCAGCGGCGCCGGTTACCTCGAGCGGCTGGACCGCGCGACGCGCGAACTCGGTGTCGGCAAACTCGCCACCGTGAGCGGCCGTTACTACGCGATGGATCGCGATCGCCGCTGGGAGCGCGAGCGCCTCACCTTTGACGCAATGGTGAAGGGAACTGCCGAGGGCGGCGCGCATGCCGACGCCATCGCTCGCGTCAAGGAGAGCTACAGCCAGGGCGTCACGGATGAGTTCGTCATCCCGTTCGTCGTCAGCGATGCGGCGGGCGCGCCGGTCACGCGCGTGCGCGACGAGGACGTCTGCATCTGCTTCAACTACCGCGCCGATCGTGTGCGGCAGATCACGCGCGTTCTCGCACGCGAGAGCGGCATCACCGCGAACGGCGGTCGTGAGCTCCCTGGCGCCGACGATCTCGACAGCACCATCCCGCGCTTCGAGGTGCCGAAGAACCTGCACTACCTCTCGATGACGCAGTACGACAAGCAGTTCAAGGTCCCCATGATCCTGCTGCCCGAGTCCATGGAGAACCTGCTCGCGAACTGCCTGGCTGCGGCCCAGATGCGCAACCTGCGCGTCGCCGAAACGGAGAAGTACGCACACGTCACCTACTTCTTCAACGGCGGTATCGAGAAGGAGTTCCCCGGTGAAGATCGCCAGATGGTCCAGTCACAGAAAGTCGCGACCTACGATCTAGCACCCGCGATGAGCGCTCGCGGCATCGCCGATGTCGTCACCAAGGCAGTGGCAGATACAGCCTTCCAGTTGATCGTCGTCAACTTCGCCAATGCCGATATGGTCGGCCACTCCGGCAAGATGGAGCCCACCATCCGCGGCGTCGAAACCGTGGACGCCTGCCTCGGCCAGCTTCACACCGCGCTGCGTCAGACCGGCGGCTCCATGCTGATCACCGCAGACCACGGCAACGCAGAGATGCTGGTCGACCCGAAGAGCGGTGGCCCGCACACGGCGCACACTACGAATCCCGTACCACTCATCCTGGTCAGCGGCGACGCCACGCGTTATCGACTGCGCGACGGCGGCTCACTCCGCGATATCTCGCCCACCGTGCTCGCGATGCTCGGCATCCCGCAGCCTAAAGAGATGAGCGGCGCAGACCTGCGCATTCCGCTGCACGCAATCTAGCGGCGCGGCTTCGCCGTGTCCAGCAGTGTTAGCTCGCGCGTGAACGCCGCTAGCGTGCGCTCCTTCAGCCGCGCCGTCTCGAGTCCACGCCGCTCCAGTGCCTGCTCCAGGCGCCGCACCGGATCCACTTTGCTGTCCAGCGGCCACGGCTTGCAGTCGATCAGCGTCGGCCCAACGCCCCGCCGCGCACGCTGGATCGACTCCTGCGCCACGCGATACACCGCCACCACATCGTTGCCGTCAACCGGAATGCCGTAGATGCCCAGACGCTCCGTCTGCGCTGCGTCGCTCAGGTCGCTGTCCGCTGTGCTTTCGATCATGAACACCACGCCCAGCTTGTGCTTTGCCGCATAGGCGAGTGACGGTGCAAGCGCGTCAAGCGACGTGATCCCCGGTCCGCTGAAGACCAGAGTCGCTCCCTTTTCTTCGCGCCGTGCCATCGCATATCCCGCGGCTACGGCGAAGCGTGCAGCCGCCGTCGGTGCGCTGGCCAGCACGCCCACCAGCGGGGGACCGCCTGCCTCGGCTGACAGCATGCGGCGCAACGCATGGCCGCGCGCCAGCGCCGCCAGCTGATCCCCAGCTGTCGGCATTACCGATTCCTGGTTGACCAGATGAGTCACTGTGCCAGTGACGATTGCCTCGCGCGCCACCAGCGGCTTCGCGCTTTCGCGCAAGCGGTTGCGGCCGCGCAGCAGGCGTGTGCGCAGCAGCGTGGTGTACAGGTGCCTCAGGCGTTCGTCGGGAAGCAGTGGGTGCGGAGTGGCGGCCTTGGCCGCGCCGGCCGGGGTCGGCATCTGGTTGGATGTGTCCTGCAGTCAGGATGAATTTCGTCGAGCAGTGCCGATTGTAGCGCGAGCCCGGCGCGTGTCGAATGCCGTTCGGCAGTGCGTGGCAGAGAGAGTGCCACAGGAGTCGCGCGCACGCAACGCGTGCTTTTCAACAGAAGTGTGCATAAGGCTGTGCACAAGCGCTGACGTCTGCGCATGCAACCCAGTGTTCATGATGCTTTGCACACTCTGCACTGGAACTGAGGCAGCGATTTTGTACGCCGGCCATGAGCGTGTCACGCATCATCCTGCGTGCTGTAATCAGCCTGAGCCGTCACGGGCTCACGTGCTGTAATCGGCATTGATCGCCACGTACTCCCGCGTAAGGTCGCACGTCCAGAAGCGGCACTGGCCATCGCCAAGGCCAAGCTCCATCCGCACCGTAAACTCCGGCTGACTCAGGTAGCGATGCGCGGCCTGCTCGTCGAAGCCCGCAGCTCGGCCGCCACCTTCGCAGATCAGCAGCTCCCCCAGCCAGATCGACACGCGCTCTGCATCCAGCGCTGCGCCCGAGTAGCCCGCCGCCGCGATCAGCCGCCCCCAGTTCGGATCGTTGCCGGCCCAAGCCGTCTTCACCAGCGGCGAGTGCGCAATTGCCTTCGCCACCCGCAGCGCATCCGCATTGGACACAGCCCCACGCACCTCAAGCTCGACCAGGTGCGTCGCGCCTTCGCCATCTTTCACGACCTGCTTCGCCAACGACGTGCAGATCTCGCGCAGCCCCTCCGCGAAGTGCCCAGCGTTCGCTCGCGTCAGTGCCGCGCCCGAAGCGCCACTCGCCAGCAGCAGCACGGTATCGTTGGTCGACGTGTCGCCATCGATCGAGATCCGGTGAAAGCTCGTCTCGACCGCCTGCTCAAGCAGCTCCTGCAACAGCGCGGGCTCCGCCGCCACATCGGTGAAGATGTAAGCGAGCATCGTCGCCTGCGGTGCGCCCGCAAGCTGCGGGTGAATCATGCCCGCACCCTTTGCCATCCCGGCGATGCGCACCGGACGTCCCTCTACGACGAGGTCCGCAAACGCCGTCTTCGGTCGCGTGTCGGTCGTCATGATCGCGGCCGCAACGCTCGCGAAGTGTTCGCCGGTGCTCCCCGCAGCATCGCGCAACCCAGGCAGCGCAGCGCGCACCTTGTCGACTGGCAGCGGCACACCGATGATGCCGGTGGACGATGGAATCACCTCATGCGCCGCGCAGCCGAACACATGCGCCGCAGCCTGGCAGCAGGCCATCGCGGCCTCGCGGCCGGCCTCACCTGTCGCGCAGTTCGCGTTGCCGGCATTCACCAGCACCGCACGCACGCGCCGCCCGCTCGCCTGCAGATGACGCGCGCCGATCACCAGCGGCGCAGCCTGCACTCGATTCGTGGTGAACATCGCAGCAGCGCTCGCGCCACCCGGAGCGGCAAGGATTGAAAGGTCAGGACGGCCGCTCGCCTTGATACCGGCACGCACCGAACCCCAAAGAAAACCACGCGGCAACAGCGCGTCAATGTCCATCTCGCTCTTACTCTAGCAAGTGTGATGAGCACTTACGATCAAGCAGACAGCTTCGCGGACCTGCGCCATGTCTCCGTCGCGCGCGGAGAAGCGGTTGTGCTCCACGATGTCAGCCTGCGGCTCGGTCGGGGTGAGCATGCGGCCATCCTCGGGCCGAATGGCTGTGGCAAATCGACGCTGCTCAAGCTGCTCACGGCAGAGTGCTATCCGCTCCCGCAGTTCGGTTCATCCATCACGCTCTTCGGCCGGGAACGCTGGGCCGTCCGCGACCTGCGCCAGCACCTCGGTGTTGTGCTCACGGATCTGCCCGGACCCAGCACCGCACACGCCACTGGACTCGAAGCTGTCCTCTCCGGCTTCTTCGCGAGCGCGGCACTGTGGCCGCACCTCGTCGTTACCGCCGACATGCGGGAGCGTGCAGCGGAATCGCTCGCGCTCATGGACGTCACGCATCTCGCCGAAAAACGGGTCGGTGACATGTCTGCCGGCGAAGCGCGTCGCATCCTCATCGCGCGCGCTCTCGTCCATCGTCCGGAGATGCTGCTGCTCGATGAGCCCACCAACGCGCTCGACCTTGCTGCCCAGCGCAGCCTGCGCGAGACGCTTCGTGAACTGCTGCGGCAGGGAACTGGCCTGCTGCTGATCACCCATCACCTGCCCGACATCCTGCCCGAGATCGATCGCGTGATCCTCATGCGTGACGGACGCATCGTCGCCGACGGAGCGAAGCGCGATCTGCTCACCCCGGCACGACTCAGCGCTCTGTTCGGCCGTGAACTCGATGTCGTCGAGCGCGACGAATACTTCCACGCGCTCGCCTGATTTCCGCTGCTCTGAAACGTTGGGAACAGGCCGTGAATGCTTGTCGAAACACGTTCCCGGCCCCTCTTGACGTGCCCCCGGGAGAGACGTTAAGTTGTGGATACACGGGAAAGGAGGATGATCCGACGAATGAAAAATTCTGATGGTAGTTGTTCGATCAGTGCACGTGAGGTGACTGAGGCTTAGGGCGCGCGCGCTCTAGACCTGGCGAACATCCCTTCGATTTCGCTGAGGCCCACTTCATACTTCGCTCGCCAGATTGGGAGGCGGTCGGAGGAAATTGAGAAGCGTGCACGCCTCAGGTCAACTCAACCAGATCACCGGCCAAGGGCCCGCCGCCAGCGATGGCAGCGGGCCTTTTGCTTTTTCTGCCGACCCCGTTTCAAGGAATGCCATCCCATCAATGTTGGTCCACTCCCTGCGCCAAATCGCACGAGTGCAGCGTCTCCGTTTGAAGGAGGGTTGCTCTGCGTGAGGATAGGGAAGTGACACAGGGACACCATGAAGCTGGGTGATGCGATGGGGCAGCGCGTGGAATGCGAAGCGCGCATGCTCGATCTGAAGAAGCGGCTCATTCGCAATGCGCGCGTGCAGGAGGGCGAGCAGCCGGCTGAGGATCCCCAGAACCTCCTCGACGACGTCGATCGCACCGCGCTCCGTCTCGTTGAGCTCATTCAGACCATCCACCGCACCGCCTGTGCCACGGTCTTCGACGAGAACAACTCGCTCGCAGACGTCATCACTGAGCGCGACGTGCTCGGCCGCAAGCGAGACCTGCTGATCGCCGTAGGTGACGCGGCCACCGCCGGACTCGAGCACCTTCACCGCCCGGAACCGCACTTCGTCCCCGCCATCCAGGTCGGCCGCATCCATCGCCACGTCGACCAGCTCTCGAAGCGCTACCGCGAGATCGACTCCCGCATCCAGGAGCTGAGCTGGCGCACCGACGTGCTGTGAGCATCCGGCATTCATTTACGGCACCGCGCAGGCTACTGCGCGCCTGCTGCCGACCATAGCGCTCGCGCGAGGAAGGGAAACTCCTGCGGTGGCGTGTCGCGTGGCAGGCTGAGCAGCTTCTGAAGCATCACATCGCGCATCTCCGGAGCGAGCGACCGATCGGCGTTTGCAAGCGACGACCTCACCACGTCCGCCGTGTGATCCGTGCCGTAGACGGGCGTCCCGGGCTGCTGCCTCCATGATTCAGAGAGCGGGCCCGCATCCAAACCGTCGAAGCCCAGATCATTCAGCAGCGCGATCACCATCTGCTTGGCCTTCGCGTCATCCCCAGCAACGGGAAGCGCAATCCGGTTCTGCGAACCAGGTGGCAGGCCGCCATGCGCAAGGCTGTACGTGGTGATGTTGTTGAACACCTTCGTCACCGGACGACCGAGCACGCGCGACGTCCACTCGCTCTCCGTAAGCCCACGACCCTCGAGCTCATCGATGACCCCATCGCGCATGGAATAGTAGTTGCCGGTATCGAGGATCGGCGTTCCCGGGGGTAGCTCGCGCAGCAGATCCTTCGGAAGCAGCGGAACACTCTTCATCGGAATCGTGACCACCAGCAGGTCCACGCCCTTTGCCACCTCCGCGATCGCAACCGGCGTCGCCCCGGTCTCCGCTGCAACCTGCGAGAGTGTCTCCGGCCCGCGCGAATTTGCAATCTGTACCGTGTGCTGGAGCTTTCCAAAACTCTTGGCCAGTGTGGACCCGATGTTGCCCGCTCCGATGATTCCGATCTTCATGTCTTTCCCTGCCTTCATGTCTCTGCCTGCTTCGTAAGATGGGTCGTGGAGTACAACGACCGTTTTCCGTCTAAAGCGTAGATGGGGAAACGATCGTTGTCGATTCAGCGAAACGTGTTTATTCTGTGAGTGCCGAGAAAAGCGCAACCATGTCCAAACAAGCGATGATCGCG
Source organism: Candidatus Dedyshia acidiphila (assembly GCF_051025295.1). Classification (NCBI taxonomy): domain Bacteria; kingdom Pseudomonadati; phylum Acidobacteriota; class Terriglobia; order Terriglobales; family Acidobacteriaceae; genus Candidatus Dedyshia; species Candidatus Dedyshia acidiphila. The sequence goes on from NZ_JBMGJV010000012.1 coordinate 76,802, forward strand.
GAGAAGGAGCGCTCTATCGTCCTCGCTGCGCGTGAGAGCTTCCTGCGCGACGGCTTCGCTGGAGCCTCCATGGATGCGATCGCGCGCTCCGCCGGCGTCTCGGTCAAGACCATCTACAGCCACTTCGCCGACAAGAGTGAACTGTTCAGCAAGGTGATGGTCGCCGCCTGCACAGACCATCTCCTCTCCGGCGAGACTCCCTCCGACACAGCGCTTGCCGAGCTGTTCCCGTGGTTTGCCAGGGCGACGCAGCGGGGCCTTTTTGACGCTGGCATTGACTACCTGCGCCACCTGCTCTCTGACGATCAGCTCTCCCTCTACCGCGTCGTCACCCGCGATGCGGACCGCTTCCCGGAGTTGGGCCTGCACTACCACCAGAACATCGCTCGCGGCAGAACCGGCATCCTGGTCGCTTGGTTCCGGCGCGCCGTTCGCACAAATGGCTGGCCCAGGCGGGATGCAAGGCACGACGCTGCTCTTTACGAAGCCCTGCTCCGCGCCGGCATCTATGAAGAAGCCCTCCACGGCCTACTCCAGGTGGACCCCGCCGCCATCGATCGGCAGGCGCGCGCCGCCTCGCGAACCATGTGGAAGCTGCTCACCACCTCCTGCGGATAACGCCCCTGACCGGCACTCCCGCTCTGCGCGCGGCGGTACACTGAGGGCATGGATCCACTCGTCATCGCGGGCCGCGCGTTTCAGTCGCGGCTGATCGTCGGCACCGGCAAGTACAAGGACGGCGCAGAGACGCAGCGCGCCATCGAAGCCTCGGGCGCGGAGATGGTCACAGTGGCAGTGCGCCGCGTCAACCTCGACCGCTCGAAGGAGTCGCTGCTGGACTTCATCGATCCGCAGCGCTACTTTCTGCTGCCCAACACCGCCGGCTGCTACACCGCCGACGAGGCCATCCGCGCCGCGCGCCTCGGCCGCGAGGTCGGGCTCTCCGACTGGGTGAAGATCGAAGTCATTGGCGACCAAAAGACGCTCTACCCCGACGTCCAGGCCACGCTCGAAGCCACCCGCGTCCTCGTCAAGGAAGGCTTCACCGTCCTGCCCTACACCTCGGACGACATCGTCTTCGCCAAGCGCCTCGTCGACGTCGGCGCAGCCGCCGTCATGCCGCTCGCCTCGCCCATCGGCAGCGGCATGGGTCTGCAGAACACCGCCACTCTGCGCATCCTGCGCGAGATGATCACGGAAGTCCCGCTCATCGTCGACGCCGGCATCGGCTCCGCGTCCGAAGCCGCGCTGGCGATGGAGATGGGCGCTGACGCAGTGCTCATCAACTCCGCTATCGCGGGCGCCAGCAATCCCGTGCTCATGGCCGAAGCCATGCAGCACGCCGTGCTCGCCGGGCGCGAAAGCTTCCTCGCCGGCCGCATGCCGCGCAAGCTCTACGCCACCGCCAGCTCGCCCGTCGAAGGCGTTTCGCGCGTCTGACACACAGGCCACCGCCTCGGCACTGCTGCACAACGACTGGCACAGGGTAGACTCCTCCCATATGCGCGTCTTCGGCATCGACTGCGGCACAGAGTGCACCGGCTACGGCGTCGTGGAAGTCGTGGATACGGCGCGCACGCCCCGCCTCCGCGCTCTCGCTGCCGGTGGCATCGTCCTCTCGAAGCGCGACTCGCTCCCCGTCCGGCTTGCCCGCGTCTACGCCGAGCTCACCGCCCTCATCTCGCTGCATCAGCCCGCCGTCGTCGCGATCGAGGACGTCTTCTTCGCTGCCAACGCGAAGTCCGCGCTCAAGCTGGGCCACGTGCGCGGCGTCGCGCTGCTCGCAGCGGCAAACCTCGGGCTGCCGGTAGCCGAGTACGCCCCACTCAGCGTCAAGTCCGCCGTGGTCGGCTACGGCCTCGCTAAGAAGGAGCAGGTGCAGTTCATGGTCGCGCGACTGCTTGAACTCGAACGCGAACCCGAGCCGGCCGACGCCGCCGACGCCCTCGCCATCGCCATCTGTCACATCCACACTGCACAGACCCTTCTGCAGCAGCAGCCGGTCCCGCCCGTGCGCACCGCGCCCGTGCTCCGGCCGCGCGTGGGGGCCTGATCCATGGCCTCATTCCCCCGGCTCAGAATCGCGGTGCTGCCGCTCTGCCTGCTCGCCACTGCAGCCTCCGCGCAGGACAGCCCCGCAGCACAGCCCACCCCTCCCGTACCGGCGTCCGCCGGAAAGTCGCTCGCGACCATCGAATTCCACTTCGAGAACCAGCAGCTCCGCCCGCCCACCTACACCCTCGTCGTGCATGAGGATGGCTCTGGCCAGTACCGCGCCGACGCCAGCCCCGCGCTGCCGGACGATCCCGCGGCCCTGCCCAGCGAAGCCGCCGACCGCCCCATCCAGCTCACCGGGGCCGTCACCCAGCGCATGTTCAAGCTGGCTCGCTCGCACAAGGACTTCGCCACGGCCTGCGACAGCGGTGACGCCAGGATCGCCTTCACCGGCAAGAAGCTGCTCACCTACCAGGGCCCTGACGGACACGGTGCCTGCACCTTCATCTACTCGAAGGATCAGCAGATCGAGTGGCTCGCCTCCGAGATGCAGGCCATCGCGGCCACCCTGAACGAGGGCCAGAAGCTCGACCTGCAGCACGAACATGGCCGCCTCAGCCTCGACGCGGAGCTCGAAACGCTCGAAAGCATGGTCCAGAACGGTCAGGCAGCCGAGCTCGGCACCATCGCGCCCACCCTGCTTGCCATCGCGCGCGACCCGGCCGTGCTCGAGCGCGCGCAGAAGCGGGCACGTCACCTGCTCACCATCGCCGACGCAGCCGCCTCCGCCCGCTAGCACGCCTGTTGTGTGCTCACGCACAGGCCGATACAGTTCCCGCTCTGCCCTGAGCGACATTCGCTACGATGATGGGTTCCAACTGTGTTGGCCCGGCGTTTCTGCACAACCGCGCCTGGTCCGGAGGGGTCCAGCCATGGGCAAAGGCCGCCGCGTCACCGCCGTTCTGCTGTTCCTGCTCGCCACCTTGGTGGTCCTGCTGGCGCCGCATGCCCTCCGAGCGCAGGAGACTGGCGCCGTCGTCCGGCTCAGCTTCGTGCAGGGCACTGTCTCGATCGCGCAGGGCGACAAGACACAGTTCCCCCAGGCCCAGGCCAACATGCCGCTCTTTGCCGGCTACTCCATCAGCACCGGCGAAGACGGGCAGGCAGAGGTCGAGTTTCTCGACGGCAGCGTCGCCCGCCTCACCCCGCAGAGCCGCCTCGATCTCATCCAGCTGCCCCGCAGCGGCACAGAGGGCGAGCCCACCGAACTGGCCCTCGGCTCCGGCCTCGGCTATTTCGAACTGAACACGCAGTACGGCCAGCGTTATCGCGTGCGCTTCGCTGACGACACGGTCAACCCGGAGCAGAACTCCATCTTCCGCATCAGCCTCGACCAGGCGCCGGAGCTCGCCGTCTTCGCCGGTACCGTCCACGCCAAGGCCGGCAACGGCTTCGACCAGTCCATCGAGCAGGGAAGCATGGTCACCTTCGCAGCGGACGAAGACAGCCAGGTGCAGTTGTCACCGCAGCTGCGACAAGAATCCTGGGACCAGTGGAACCAGGATCGCGACGACCAGATTGCCCGGCAGGCCGCGCAGCAGACCAGTGCGCGCGAGGAGTCCGGCGCGCCCGACCAGCCCGGCTGGGACGACCTCGACGCCTACGGCAACTGGTACCCCGTCGAAGGCTACGGCGACGTCTGGGCCCCCAACGAAGAGCCCGCCGGCTGGGACCCCTACGGCAGCGGCTACTGGGCCAACTATCCGGGCCTCGGCTTCACCTGGATCTCCGGCTACCCCTGGGGCTGGCTCCCGTACCAGTGCGGCGCGTGGAACTACTGGTCCGACTTCGGCTGGGGCTGGATTCCCGGTGAGTGCGGCCTCGGCTGGCAGAACACCATCGTCATCCGCAACGCACCCTACGGCTACCGTCCGCCGCCGCGCCCCATTCCCGCCGGCAACGTCGGCACACGGCTCTTCGCCATCCACCGCGCTCCCGTGCGTGGTCCCGGCGGGGTCCCCGTCGCCCAGCCCGGCAACGGCGCTGGCAACCATCACACACCGCCCGTCCGCGTCGGCACCCCCACTCCCGGCCCGCGCCCGGTCGCAGGCGGACCAGTCGTCATCGGCGGCCGCGCTGTCTCACCGCTTCCCGTGCTCGGCGCCGGCCGTGGCACGCCTGTCGCGGTCCATCGCGGCAACGAGGATCGCAACCCCGACGGCACCGGCCTCTTCAACACCACCGGGGTCAGCCGCTACGCTGGTGGCGGCATCGCTGCGCCGCAAGAGGGAGCAATCGCGCCCGCCCCGGCACGTCCCATCTACCAACATCCCATCGGCCAGCAGCCCGTCTACCAGCGTCCCCTCGGCAACCCGCAACCCATGGAGCGTCCCGGCATCGGCGTGCCCAACCGCGGCGGTACGCTCCCGCCACGCGTATACCAACCCACGCCACGCGCCTACGAACCACCCTCATCCCCCCGCACCACCGCGCCCCCACCACGCGTGATGGCCCCGGCGCCCCCGCGCGTCACAGCCCCACCACCCATGAGCGCGCCACGTCCGGCCCCCAGCGCCCCAGCCCCTGTGCATGCCCCGGCCCCCAGCGCACCCGCGCCCGTAGGCCACCACTAGGCGCTTAACCCGATCAAGAGAGCGCATAGCCTCTACTTCGCTGCCTGACTCCATGGCTGCGCGGAATGAGCCATCGCAGACGAGTCCTCGAACTTCGCGCGGTTCTCCGCGATCGTTTGCTTATTTCGGGCAGCCCACAGATGAAGAGGAACCAGCGCAGCGCGCAGCGTCTGGCCGAGCTCCGTCAATTCGTAGTCCACGCGTGGCGGAACACTCGGAAACAACGTCCGTGTGACGATCCCATCCGCTTCGAGCCGCTTCAGCGTCAGCGTCAGCATCCGTTGCGAGATGCCGCTCACCCGCCGTCGAATTTCGTTGTAACGCAACTCACCCTTCGACAGGGCGCCCACCACCATGATCGTCCACTTATCCCCAACGCTGGCCAGGACATCCGCAAGCCCCTTGCAATCGGTCGCTGTGAGAGATCCCTCAGGAACAAAATTGTTCGTTTCGCTCAAGAAAGTGCCTTCTTGTGGAGATAGATCGCGCACTCCATAGTAGCGCTACGAACAGGTTGTTCGCGCCTCCTTGCTCAAGGCCGGCTACGGACAAATCCTGCGGAAAGGAACCATGCCACGTCTTCTGGTTGTCGAAGCAAGCCCCCGAGGAAACGCCTCTATCTCCCGCAATCTCGCCGCGAAATTCGTCCATACCTGGAGAGGCGCGCATCCCGATGGTGAAGTCATCTCACGCGACCTCGCCCAAATGGATCTGCCCTATGTGAACCTGCCCTGGCTGCGCGCAAGCCTTACGCCGATCGAGAAGCACACACCCGAGATGCAGGCCGTGCTCGTGCTCTCAAACCAACTCGTCGACGAGTTACTCTCTGCGGATCACATCGTCATCAGCACGCCGGTCTACAACTACAACATCCCTGCCAACCTCAAATCCTATATCGATCACATCGTGCGCAAGGGTCGTACCCTCGGCATGGCTGGCGATGGTCTGGTGCACGGAAAGGTCTGCACCGTGTTGGTGGCCTCCGGCGGCGTCTACACCGAGGGCTCGCCGATCCGCGACCGTGACATCGCGACCACGTATCTGCGACTGATCCTGAAAGTCATCGGTATCGAAGATGTCACGTTCGTGGCCGCCGGCGGAAGCAAGGTCGTGGACCTTGGCGAAAAGTCCCGTGAAGAGTTCCTGGCCGCATTCGAGCCCGCTCTCCGCACTGCGGCCACCATGTAAGCGGCCCTCGCGCCAACCAGTCTGGCCGTGTTCCGGCAGGACAGTCACATGCGTCGACACGGACGAATCTCCATAGGAACGGATCACCGGGTCGCGCGCTTGTATTGCACCCTTGGCAAAGCTTCCAGCACCTGCTGGAAGCTCTCCTTTGGCTGCCCGTAAGCAGTAAGAACCAGGTCAAGCTGATACCACCCATACGCGTTCGGATCGTTGCCCAGCTTCGCGTACTGTTCGTTGAAGTATTGAATCTTCTCCTGTCCCACGGGCACCGGATTCGGAAGGTGCGATTCGATCTGACGGAACTCAGCGATCAGATGGTCTAAGTAGGCCGGGTCATGTTCCCGCCACCAGGCCACTGCGATGCGGTTCGATTGGATCTCCTCTTGATAAAAATCCTCGTCCGCCTTGAAGGATTCGCCCTTGAAGTTCTCGTGAGTGACCAGCATCCTGTTCTGCACCCAGTGCCCAAGCTCGTGCGCGAAGAAGAATCGGTAGAACATATCGCGGAACAGAGCCTCGCCTGACGGCTGATCAGACGTCAGCTTCGCCCAGCGCTCGATACTCTGCTGCACGGGAGGAGGCAACTCACGAAATCTGCCCTCGGTTACAGTCCGTTTCTCGTAAAACGAAAAAGGAGGAGTGGTGTAGATGCGGATCGTTGGTAGTGGCTCGAACGCCGAATCGGCTACGCCAGGTACGTGAACCCGACTCTGAAAATCCGCGGCTATCGCGTTGAGAGCCTGCAGGTCAGCGTCCTGAGACCATCCGCAGAACGGTGTCAGAAGCCCCAGAAGCGTCAGCCAGAAGTATCGATGTACCCTCATCATGGTCACAAACTACGGTACGAATCACCTGAGTCCAAGCGGTTTCGCTCGCATCTGTCCGGGAGATATCAACGCCACGGCGCGCTTGTCACGCGTCGTTCACGGAAGCGTCTGCCCGTTCATGTCGCACTTGAGTCCTCCGAGTGCCCGAAACACCCCAGCCATCGCATCCAGCCCCACCGCCTCCGCCCGCACACTCGCATCCAGCGCACCCGCATGCAGCGCAGCCGTGATCGCCTCACCTCGATAGCCCGCATTGCGCAGGTTGTTCGCCCACGTCTTGCGCTTCTGCGCGAAGCTCGCGCGCAGAAAGGGCACGAACTGCTCCGCCTCCACGCCCAGCTCCGCAAAACGCGGTCGCGTGCGGAAGCGGAACACACTCGAGTGCACCTCCGGCCGTGGCGAGAACGCCTCCGGCGGCAGCGTGAACAGCATCTCCAGTTCGCCATAGAGTTGCAGCGTCGCGCTCAGCACTCCGTAGTCGCGGGAGCCCGGCTTCGCGGTCGCGCGCTCCGCGACTTCGCGCTGCACCATCAACACCGCGCGGTCGATCGCCGCATGGTGCGCCACCAGGTGCAGCAAGATGTCCGACGTGATGTAGTACGGCAGGTTGCCGACCACGGCCAACCTGCGCCCGCGCTCCGCCGCCAGCGCGGTCAGGTCGACTGCGAGCACATCCGCGTGCCGCACCTCCACCGTCGGCTGCCCGGCAAACTCCACTAGCAGCGCGCCGGCAAGCCCCGGGTCGTACTCGATCAGCGTCAACTGGCCGGCCGTGCGCGCCAGCAGCCGCGTGATCGCCCCGCGTCCCGGCCCGATCTCGACCACCGCATCCTGCGCAATCTCGCCCAGCCCGGCCACCACCCGGCGGCACGCGTCTGCATCCACCAGGAAGTTCTGTCCGAGCCGCGGTTTCTTCTGCATGGGGTCGATCGGATCCGGCGCGTCGCTCTATCTTAGGAACATGCAGTACCCTCGAGCGCGATGTTGGCATCGAATGAAACGCTCTAGAATCACACTCTGAGAGTAAAGCAGGGAAGCCGGGCCAGTGCGTGCATCCCCCGCGCGCGCAGACTCGATCCAAGCAGATTTTGTGCGGCAGAAAGGGCGGGGAGCCGGATGCATATCGTCTACGCGGCGTCGGAGTGCGTGCCATTCGCTAAGACTGGTGGCCTGGCCGACGTAGTGGCCGCCCTGCCACGTGAGCTGGTGCGCCAGGGCCATCAGTGCACCGTCTACCTGCCGTTCTATCGCCAGGTGCAGAAGCACACCACGGAGCGGCGCGTCGTCGTCCCCAGCATCACCATCCCGTTCCACGGCTACAACCGCTTCGTCACCGTGCTCGACGGCGGCATCCGCGGCGGCGTGCAGTACTACTTCCTCGACTGCCCGGAGCTCTTCGACCGCGAAGGCATCTACGGCGCGCAGGGCAGCGAGTACAGCGACAACGCCGAGCGCTTCGGCCTCTACAGCCGCGCCGTCATCGAAGCGGCCAAGCAGATCGCCATCCCCGACCTCTTCCACGCGCACGATTGGCATGCGGCGCTACTCCCCGTCATGCTGCGAACCGTCTACTATTTCGACCCGGTGCTGCGCAACGTGCCCTGCCTGCTCACCGTGCACAACGCCGCGCATCAGGGGCTGTTTCCCGCCAGCATCGTCGACCGCCTGGAGCTGCCGCCCGAGACCTACACCGTCGACGGTCTCGAGTTCTACGGCCAGGCGAACTTCCTCAAGGGCGGCATCATCTACGCCGACACGCTCAGCACCGTCAGCCCCCGCTACGCGCAGGAGATCCAGACCCGCGAGCTCGGCGCCGGCCTCGAAGGCGTCCTGCAGAAGCGCTCCGCGGACCTGAAGGGCATCCTCAACGGCGTCGACTACGACGAGTGGAACCCCGCGACCGATCGCAAGATCGCCGCCCACTACACCCCCGAGCGCATGACTGGAAAACGTGACTGCCGCCGTGACCTTTTGCACGCCTTCGGCCTCAAACCAGCGGAAACCACCCCGGTGCTCGGCATCGTCTCCTGGCTCTCCACCCAGAAAGGCTTCGACCTCCTCGCCGAGATCATGCCCGAGCTGATGACCCGCGACCTCGTCATCGTCGTCCTCGGCACAGGCGAGACCTACTACGAAAACCTATTCCGTACCCTCCAGGAACGCCACCCCGGCCGGATCGCCGTCAAGGTCGCCTACGACGAGACGCTCGCCCACAAGATCGAGGCCGGCGCCGACCTCTTCCTCATGCCCTCGCGCTATGAGCCCTGCGGCCTCAGCCAGATCTACAGCCTCAAGTACGGCACCGTGCCCGTCGTCCACGCCACCGGCGGCCTCGACGACTCGATCGACGAGTGGAACCCCGCAGCCCAGACCGGCACGGGTTTCAAGTTCTACCCCTACCAGCCGGCCGCCTTCCTCGCCGCGCTCGACCGCGCCTTCGCCGCCTTTGCCGACAAGACCGGCTGGGCGGTCCTGCAGCGCAACGGCATGTTGCGTGATTTCTCGTGGCGCGAGCCCGCCGGCGACTACCTGCGGCTGTACGAGGAATGTGTGCGACGTCGGTCGTAACGGGGAAGAGGGTAGAGGGAGCCGGTCTAACCAGGCTCGACCTTCACTTACAGCTCCAGGTAATGGCTGTCATACCATTCGACTGGCATGACTTATCGCTCTACTTCGAGCTTCGTGCAGTGCGGGGAGCCGGTCGGGAGACCGGCTCATCCAAAGCTTTAGTTCTGATCTCGTAAGTGGCTCTTCTGCAAGCCGCCTCCGGCCACAACAGCCAAGGGACTCTTCACCTGCTGCTGCGCCTTCCGCTTCGACCCGATCCGGAACCCGCCCTCTGTATAGCAGCGGCATGCGTCCAGGCAGTTCGCGCAAAAATCGTGCCGGCACTCATTGCAGCGCAGCAGGCTCTTGCGGTTCAGGCTCTTCTGGCAGTGATGGCAGATGGAGACGGAACGACCCTTCATCAAGTACAGCTTCTTGGTGTCGCCGGCGGGGGTGCGCGTCAGGTCCAGGGAGATCATGGCAACTCCATTCAAACGTGGAACTTGGTCGATGTCGCTCACCCTAGGGTGGGGCATCGAGTACCACGGAGGCAGCATTACCAACGTCCCTTGCGCATGCCGACGTACTCTTGCCAGCCGACGTGCGCCCGGCAGTAATCAGACGTGCAATCCCCCGCGCATCCGCCTCGCGCGTGGCATCCTATTCACACACAAGGAGATATTCCAGCCATGCAAGTCAAATGCGCACATCGGAAGTGCATGTGTGTCGTGCCCGAGGCAAAGCCATTCTGCAGCGACTGGTGCGCGTCGAACGAAGCAGACGAGGCAGGGTCCTGCGACTGCGGTCACCCCATCTGCGAACAGCTCTACCACCGCAAGGTCGCGCGCGCCTGACTCGTCGCCGCGGATGCCGGCGAGCCCACCACAAGCCGCCGTCGCAACGGAAAGTTTGCCGTGGGCATCCGTGAACGGTACTCTTCAGCAGGCAGCAGACCCCGTTCCGCTCAGAAATCAGGACTTAAGTGCCGGCCACCTCGTTCCGCTACAGAATCCTGATCGTTGACGATCATCCCGTGTTGCGTGAAGTGGGCAAGGCTCTCCTGGAGTCGCAGGGCTACGAAGTCCTCTGTGCCGGCGATGGCTTCGAAGGTCTCATCGCCCTCCGGCAGTCGCTTCCAGACATCATCATCTCGGACCTCCGCATGCCCAACATGAGCGGCTTCGAGTTCCTCTCGGTCGTCCGCCGCCGGTTCCCGCTCATCCCGGTCATCGTCATCTCAGGCGAGTTTGCCGGCGTCTCCGTGCCGGAAACCGTGCTCGCCGACGCATTCTTCCCCAAGGGCGGCTTCAAGCCCGAGGAGCTGTTTACCCGGATCGCCGCTCTCGTTCACGAACTCCCCACGCGTCCCAGGGCCGGCAAACCGAACCAGGCTGCCGTCTGGGTGAAGAACGATAAAGGAACAGTCGCGGTCACGTGCTCGCAGTGTCTGCGCACGTTCCCCGTCTCTGCCGCGCGCAAAGGCGATAACGAGGCCGAGTGTGACTTCTGCTGCTGCATCATCCGCTTTCAGATCATCGGCGATCCCGCACTCATCGGGACGTACGAGGCTCTGAAGTCCGTTCCGGTGCCGGTGACCGCAGCATCCGGGCCAGCAGATCCCGTCGCCTGACATCAGCCCCTCGGTCAGCTACTGCTGCACAACCCTCGCCTGCCCCCGAAACCGCAGATACAGCGGTATGCCTGCCAGGATGATCGCTGTGCCGATCAGCGAATTCCGCGGGCTGCTCAGGAACGTGTAGATCAGCAGCACCGCCGCCACCGCGATAAACAGCAGCGGCAGCACCGGGTAGCCCCACATCCGGTACGGCGTCTCCGGGCTGCGCCGTCGGTGCACAAAGATCGTGCTCGCCGCGATCATGTAAAACAGCCACTCCGCAAAGATCGCCAGCTCAAACAACTGCTGAAACCGCCCCACCGCCAGCAGCAGCAGCGTGCTCAGCGCCGCCTGCACCACCAGTGACGGAGCCGGCGTGCCGAACCGCGGACTCAGCTCCGCAATGCGCGAAAAGAACAGCCGATCCCGCGCCGCCGCAAACGGCACGCGCGCGCCCGACATCACTGTGCCGTTCAGTGTCACGAAGATGCTCAGCGCCATCCCCGCCGTCACCAGCGTCGCTCCGCGCGCGCCCAGCACCAGCGCCACCGCCGCCACTGCCGGCCTCGGCGACGCCGCCACCGCCGACGCGGGCAGCATGTACTGCACCGCCGCATTCACCGCCACGTACAGCGCGCCCACAACCCCGATCCCCAGCAGCAACGCCACCGGAATCGTGCGCTCCGGCCGCCGCACTTCGCCCGCCACCATATTCAGATCGTTCCAGCCGTCGTACGCCCACAGCGCCGCAATCAGCGCAACCATGAATCCGGCGAAGCCGCCCTGCGCGCCCGGAAACACCGTGCGGAAGTTCGCAGCACTACCCTGTGTGCTCAGAAAGCATGCGCCCGAGATCACCACCACCAGCAGCACTTTGAGCGCCGTGAACACCACCTGGAAGTTGGCCGCGCGGCGGATGCCGATGTAGTTCAACCCCGTCATCAGCCACGTCACGGCAATGGCGAACAACTGTGACCACGCAATCGGCAGCGGCGCCCGTATCGCCAGCGCATCGAGCCCGTGCAGGGCAGGGAACACAGCCAGCGTGCGTGCCAGCCCGATCGTCACCGTCGCAATCGACGCAGGCTTCGCGACCGCAAACCATGTCCACATGTAGAGAAACGCCGGCAGGTCGCCATACGCGCGGCGGATGTACACATACTCGCCGCCCGCTTCGGGCATGCGCGCCGCCAGCTCCGCATACGTCATCGCGCCGAACAGTGAGAGCAGTCCGCCCGTCAGCCACGCCAGGTACACCAGCGAAGCATGCCCCACCGCCTGCATCATCTCCTGCGGCACAAGAAAAATGCCGCTGCCGATCACCGTGCCGACCACGATCGCCGTCGCCTGCCCCAGCCCGAGCACCCGCTCCAGCGGACGGCGCGCCCGCTCTGCGCGTTCGTGTTCGACGGCCGTTACCACACGCACCGGTCCTGCGATGGCGCACACTCCTGCTTGGTTGAGTTCCGAACAGAGTAGCCTGCCCTCGCTCGATCGCTCAGCGAAATCACGCGGCTGCTCTTCCGCGCCCTGCTCTCTCCCCGTCTGACGTTCCGCCGCTCAGATGTACTTCTTCTCCTTGTGCCAGTCCGCCGGATCCACCCAGTGCACGCCGGCACCCGGCTTCGGATCACGCAGCACGTAGATGTTCCGGTTCTCGTACGGCATCGCGTACGGATGCTCCATCCGGCCCACGATCTCGACTGACCTGAAGCGCTTCCGCAAATCCTCGGGCGGATCGTCGATCACGGCGATGATCACCTGTCCCGTCGCGCCGTGCGGCCCCCACATCCAGTAGCTGTTGTGCCCGCTGATCGCCACCGGCAGACCAAGCCCCGTTCCGAGGAAGTTGATCGCGCTCGCCTCGCCATAGTTCGAGCAGAAGATCGCCGCCTGCGCGCGATCCGCAGGCGACAGCGAGTGATAGATCCGGTCCACCTCGCCTACCTCCTCCTGCCAGCCGAAGCGGTCCGCATAGAACTGCGGAAAGTCGCTCGTCCGCAGCCGCTCTGTGCTGCCGCTCTTGCCCCGCAGGTGCGTGCGCTCCGTGTAAGCAAGCCACTGCTGTGGTGCCAATATAGGCAGCACCATCGGCGTGATCAGCACCGCGCTCACGGTCAGCAGGCTGGCATACGTCGGGATCAGCCAGCCCGTGCTCCGCCTCTGCCGGAGCGCCTCCCAGCACACACCGCCTGCCGCAAACAACAGCGGATACACCGGCGCCAGGTAGTAGTCCTTCGCATCGCTGGCCCGCATCAGCACCACGAATGCCAGGTACGCAAACCCCGCAAAGCGCCACATCCGCGCCCGCGGACTCACCAGCAGCCACACCAGCCCCGCCCCCCACAGCACCAGCGCCAGCGGGTTCAGCATCTTGATCTGCGCCCCCACAAACCCCGGCAGCGACAGGTCGACGTTCTTGTGCTCCACCTTGCCGTTGTGCAGAAACTCGAGCGTCGGCCAGCCGTTATGCATCTGCCACAACAGCAGTGGCATTCCCAGCAGCACGATCAGCACCACCCCCACCGCCGCCCCTCGTGTGAACACGATGCGCCGCTCGGGCGTCAGCAGCAAGCCGATCAGCAGTGCCACCAGGAACACAGCCATGCTCGGCTTGTTCTCAATCCCCAGCCCGCCCGCAACGCCGAACAGCCACCACCAGCGCTCGCTGCCGCCGCGTATCAGCATCAGCAGCGCAAACACTGCCGTCATCCAGAACACCGGCTCGAACGAGTTCATCGACAGAAAGCTGTCGAGCGCGAGAAACTCCGGCGCCAGCAGCACACCCAGCATCCCCAGCACCTGCGCCGCGCGCCGACCGCCCATCGCCCAGCAGATCATCCCGGTCAGAAACAGCTTCGCCGCCCCCGCCAACGCGCTGAACATGCGGATGCCCGCCAGCGACTTGCCAAACAGCGCCACCGCCGCCCGCGCCTGCAGCGCCACGATCGGCCCATGATCCACGTAGCCCCAGTCCAGGTGCTCACCGCAGATCAGGTAGTACAACTCGTCCCGGAAGTAGCCCCACCCCAGGTGCGCCTGCCACACATTCGCGGCCACATGCACCGCGAACTTCACCGCAGCAAAGGCCACCGCCAGCCAGATCGCCTGCCGCAGCACCAGGCTCTCTTCATCGGCGCCCTGTGCGGGAGCGACGGCATCGACTGCAGGCATGGACATCCTCTCTTTCGTCAGCCAACGACCTGGGCCAAGATCAGCAGTGCGAACTACGGCCACAGCCGCGCCACGGTTCCGTCGTTCGAGCGAATCCTATCGCCAAACCCGGCCGCTCGCCCGCGAAAACGAGTGCTATGCTGTCCGCCGATGGCCACCTTCTTCCTCAAGCTCGTTCCGGCCCACCTCCGTCGCTGACATGACACCGGCCGAACTGGCCCTCATGCAGCAGCACGCCGCCTACGTGCGCCAGCACTTCAACGCCGGCCGCGTCCTCGTCTACGCTCCGGTGATTGCTCCCGATGCGCCCTTCGGCATGGGCGTGCTCCAGGGCGAAGACGAGCCGAGGCCCACCGTATCCTCGACGCCGACCCGACGATCCTCGCCCACCTCAACACCCGCGAGAGCTGGCCCTTGCGCCTCGGCGGGGCACGCGCCCCGCAGGCCTGGCTCCTCCGGTTTGGCCGCACCCCGCTATCGATTTTTCTGCCATTTGCAACCGGATTGAGGGTAGTGACTCAGTTTGAAGTGTTTCCAAGAAGTTGGAGAACCATGAGGCGGCGATTGCGCTGCACTTTATGCACTACAACTTCTGCCGCGTGCATAAGACGGCGATGGAAGCGGGGTTGGCTCATCACGTCTGGACGGTGGAAGAGCTGGTTGCCATTTTGCCCGAGCCGGTTGCGAAGAAGCGCGGCCCTTACAAGAAGAAGTAGGATTCAGTCGGGGCCGCTGGGGGCTGGGCCCTCCCGTAGACAGACCGGATGAGTCTCGTACGAGTCGGGCAAGGCGTTTGATTCCGGTGTAGCAACCCGGCAACGGGGATCAGCCCCCAACCATTTCAAACTGAGTCACTACCGGATCGAGCACACTCTTGACAGCCCCGTGCACCCGGCACCATACTTCTGCCGTTTTGCTGCGGGAGGCAATCGTTTCTCTCTCCCCGCAAGACCTTCCACGTCGAAGACCGGTCGCCCCGTCGCGGCCGGGACCCGGGTCCTCTCACCACCGAAAGCGAGTCTTGCCCCCATGGCTCTCACCACCTCCGCCCGCCTCCTGTGTTCGGCTGCGCTGCTCGCCGCCGGCATCGCCATCTGCACGCCCACCGCCGCCCGCGCCCAAAGCTGGAACCTGCAGTTCAGTGACGAGTTCAACGGCGCAGCCAACTCCGCGCCGAATGGCAACAACTGGACGTACGACACCGGCGGCGGCGGCTGGGGCAATGGCGAGCTCGAGATCTACTGCGCCCCCTTCTCGAGCGCCGCTCCTTGCAACGCCAGCCAGTCCAACATCTATCAGGACGGCAACGGCAACCTCGTCATCCGCGCCCTCTACAACAACGGCACCTGGACCTCCGGCCGGATGAAGACCCAGGGCAAGCAGTCCTTCCAGTACGGCCGCATCGAAGCCCGCATGAAGCTCCAGGCCGCCGACGGCTTCTGGCCCGCCTTCTGGATGCTCGGCAGCAATCTCTCCTCCGTCGGCTGGCCCCAGGCCGGTGAGCAGGACATCATGGAGTGGGTGCAGAGCTACGGCGCCGGCACCACCTCGTCCACCGTGCACGGCCCCGGCTACTCCGGCGGCAATGGTATCGGCAGCCGTTACACATTCCCGAACGGCGGCCGCATCGACGACAGCAGCTACCACACCTACGGCGTCGTCTGGTCGCCCAACCAGATCCAGTTCTACCGCGACAACCCGGCCCAGCCCTACTTCACCGTCACGCCGTCCAGCATCCCCAGCGGCGATCAGTGGGTCTACAACAACCCGTTCTTTGTGCTCTTGAACTTCGCCATCGGCGGCGGCGGCTTCCCCGGCAACACAGACTCGAGCACCCCCTCCACCGGCACCATGCTCGTCGACTACGTGCGCGTCTGGCAGTCCTCGACCACCATCAACACCGGCGTCTACTACACCGTCGCGAACCAGAACAGCGGCGCCTGCGTCGATGACACCAGCGGCGCCACCAGCAACGGCACCGCCGTCCAGCAGTGGGCCTGCGCCGCCGGCAGCTCCAACCAGCAGTGGCAGCTCACCCCGACAGACAGCGGCTACTACCGCATCTCCAGCCGCAACGCCGCCAGCGAAGTCTGGGACGTCACCGGCGGCGCCTCCGCCACCTCCAGCGGCACCAAAATCCAGCTCTGGGCCTACGGCGGCGGTAACAACCAGCAGTGGATGCCCGTCTCGCTCGGCAACGGACGATACAAGTTCGTCGCCCGCAACAGCGGCCTCTGCCTCGACGTCCCCGGAGCCTCCACCGCCAACGGCGTGCAACTGCAGCAGTACACCTGCAACGGCACCGCCGCCCAGGCCTGGATCCTCACGCAACAGCCCTAGTCACGAATGCACTCCGCGCAAAGAGAGAGGGCCCCGCTTCCGCGAGGCCCTTGTTCTTACGCTGTGCCAGCACTTACGCCACCGAGTCCAGCTCCCGCACCGCTGCCGGCGGCAGGTGCAGTGCCGCCGCTGCCAGGTTCTCGCGCAGATGTTCCAGTGAGGCTGTGCCCGGAATCAGCAGCACGTTCGGCGATCGCTGCAGCAGCCAAGCCAGTGCGACCTGCGCCGGTGTCGCATCCACCAGCGTTGCGATCTCATCGAGCACGGGTGACGCAAGCCGGCCTGGACCGCCCAGCGGATAGTACGGCACGTAGGCCACGCCGTGGCCGAGCAGGGTATCGATCAGGTCCTCGTCAGCACGATGCTTCAGATGGTGCTGGTTCTGCACGCAGACGATCGGCACGATACGGCGGCCCTGCTCATACTGCGCATGCGTCACGTTGCTCAAGCCGATGTGGTGGATCAGGCCCTGCTGCTGCAACTCCGCAAGCACAGTCAGCGGCTCCTCGACCGGTGCATCCGCCGCAAGGTGCGGCGGACCGACACGCAGGTTGACGACCTCCATCCGCTCCAGCCCCAGCGTCTTCAGGTTGTTGTGCAGTGACTCAGTCAGTGCTTCGCGGCTGTACGCCGGCCGCCACGCAGCGCGTTCACGGCGCAGACCCAGCTTCGTCACGATCACCAGCCCGGCAGGATACGGGTGCAGCGCCTCGCGAATGATCTCGTTCGTGATCTGCGGACCGTAGAAGTCCGCGGTGTCGATGTGATTCACGCCCGCCGCGACTGCCTCACGCAGCACAGCGATCGCTTGCTCCCGGTCCTTCGGTGGCCCAAAGACATGCTTGCCCGCAAGCTGCATCGCTCCGTAGCCCATGCGGTGCAGCGTGATCGTGGTGCCAGCCAGCGTGAAGCTGCCGCCGGCAGCAATGGAATCAGCATTGAGTTGGTCTGCGTTTGCGCTCACCCTGCTGTTCTACCGCTTGCCGGCTTGTCGCGGGGAGGGCCTGAGTTGCACATCGCGGTGCTAGGCCGACTTACTTTCATGCGATCGACACGCCGTCCTGATCACGAGCCCCGGGGTCATCCTGATCGCAGCTTCTGCAGTCGCACGGCGCGCCTAACTCGCCGTGCTATTCGCCTCATCGACGATCACCACTGCCTCGACGTCGAGGGACACCGTGGTCTCGATCTGCACCAGCACCTCGGCAGCTTGGACGGCCCCCGCGCCCTCCGGATGGAAGTGCGCATAGATCGCCTCCGCCACCTTCCGCGCCACCACCGACGTCAGCGCCTCGAGCGACGCCTGCTCCACCGCGCGCTGCGACCCAAAGTGCTGCACCAGCCGCGTCCGCGTCCGCGCACCCACCCCGGGGATCTCCATCAACTCCGACTGCCGGTCGCGCATCTCGCGCCGCTTGCGGTGGTACGTGATCGCAAACCGATGCGACTCATCCCGGATCCGCTGAATGAGGTGCAGCACCGGCGAGCGCCGGTCCAGCACAATCGGCTCGTCCTCCTGCCCGTACAGGTAGATCAGCTCTTCGCGCTTCGCAATCGACGCAATCGGCTGCGTCGTCACGCCCAGCTCTTCGAGCGCCGCCGCCGCCGCATGCAACTGCCCCACGCCCCCATCGATCAGCACCAGCGACGGCATCTCCCGCGGCTCGCGCCCATTCGCCGCCGGAGCCGCCGCCGTCGCGCGCGTCTCCGCATCGCTCGCCCGTTCGATCTCCTCGCTGGTCGCGCCGCTCAGGATGCGCCGGTACCGCCGCCCCACAATCTCCCGCATCGCCGCGAAGTCATCCACACCCGACACGGTCTTCACCTGGAACTTGCGGTAGTCCGCCTTCTTCATCGCGCCGTTCTCCCACACCACCATCGACGCGACCGTCTCCGCCCCCTGGATGTGCGAGATATCGAAGCACTCGATCCGCCGCGGCAGCTCCGGCAGCATCAGCAGATCCTGCAGCGACTCCTGGATCGCCTTCTGCGACGGCTGCAACACGCGAAAGCGCTGATCGTAACTCTGCTTCGCATTCTGTCCGACCAGGTCCACCAGCGACCGCTTCTCTCCACGCTGCGGCGCCAGGATCTCCACCCGATGCCCCGACCGCTCTGCGAGCAGCGTGCACAGCGCATCGCGATCCGGAAAGTCCACCGGCAGCAGGATCGACCGCGGCACATACTGCTGGTCGATATAGATCTGCTTCAAGAGCGCCGAGAAGAACACCGGGGCAGAGAACTCATTCGCCTTCGCCGCGGCGGGCTCGGCATCCGCCTCCAGCAACTCCGGCAGATCCTCCCAGAACAAGTCGCGCCGGTCCACAATCTTCCCGCCGCGCATGTGGAACAGGTTCACCGCCAGCATATCGTTCTCGAAGTGATAGCCGAACACATCCACGTCATCATTCTCTGCCGTCGCGATGCGCTGCTTCTCCTGCACCTGGTCGACCGTGATCAGCAGGTCGCGATACTTCGCCGCCAGCTCGAACTGCTCTGCTGCCGCCGCTGCCTCCATGCGCTGCTCAAGCGACCGCCCCAGCTCCTGCTGCCGTCCCTCCAGAAACATCTGCGCATCCCGCACCGCCTCGCGATAGATCTCCGGCGTTGTCAGCGTCTCCACACACGGCCCAAGGCAGCGCTTGATGTAGTACTGCAGGCAAGGCCGCGGATAATACCGTCGCAGATCCAGCTTGCAGCTCGGCAGCAGGAACGACCGGTGCAGCAGATCGACCACCCGGTGCGCCAGGTTCCCCGGAAAGTACGGCCCGTAGTACGCGCCGCCATCCTTGCGCAGCCGCCGCGTCACGAACACCTTGGGATAGCGATCGCCCAGCGTCAACTTCACATACGGATACGTCTTGTCGTCCCGCAGCAGGATGTTGAACCGCGGCTTGCGCTGCTTGATGAAATTGTTCTCGAGCGCCAGCGCCTCGTGCTCGTTGTCCACCAGGATGTACTCGACATCCACCGCCTCGCGCATCAGCGACCCGGTCTTCCGGTTCGCCTGCGACGACTCCAGCAGGTACGACCGCACCCGCGACCGCAGGTTCTTCGCCTTGCCGACGTAGATCACCTCGCCCTCGGCGTTCTTGTACAGATACACGCCAGGCTGCGCGGGGAGAGTGCGGATTTTCTGTTCGAGGTCCATGCCGGAATGCCGCCGCCGGACCCGCGGGCATCGCTCTCGAATGCGTGCCCGGGCCCGAGCCACTCTTCAGTTTACTTCGCTCCCGTGTGACCCGGTTCTTGGCCGCCGGCGTTGCGTAAGAACTACACCCGTGGTTCCAGCGAATCGAAATGTACAATCGTAAGTTGCTCAGGGTATGTAGCTTAGATTTGGCGAAACGCTTTGGCACGCCTCGTGCATCCTATTCGCAACGGAGAGGTGTGCGGCGGTCCTCCCCCGCCTGCCCTGGCACCCACTCGCACTTGTGTACTCGCGGCGATACCGCGAGGAGGAGAGACTTCTTTGAGACCACAGATGCACCGCTACATCCAGACCACGGGCGTCGCCACTGCCGCCCTCGCTCTGCTGCTCGCCAGCGGCTGCTCCACCAAAAACTACGTCAAGAGCCAGACAGCCCCGATCGTCCAGAAGACGAACGAGCTCGATGACCAGACCGCGAAAAACAATCGCAGCCTGCAAGATCTGAACGAGCGCTCCACCACCGGCATCACCAAGGCGCAAAGCTCGGCCGACTCCGCCCAGCAGAATGCGCAGCAGGCCACCACTGCCTCCCAGTCCGCGCAGCAGAGCGCGCAGGAAGCCGTCAACCGCGCCGACTCGCTGTCCAGCGCCATCAGCAACCTCGACAGTTACAAGCAGATCGGCAACACCTCCGTCACCTTCGGCTTCAACAAGAGCGTGCTCACCAAGAAGGACAAGGAGCAGCTCGATCAGCTCGGCCCGCAGTTGTCCTCCGCTCGCGGCTACATCCTCGAGGTCACCGGCGGCACCGACTCCGTCGGCAGCGCTGCGTACAACTACGAGCTCAGCCAGCGCCGCGCCGAAGCCGTCGTCCAGTACCTCTCCTCCAAGTTCAACGTCCCGCCGCACAAGTTCTACCTCATCGGCATCGGCAAGGATAAGGAAGTCGCCTCGAACAAAACCGCCGCGGGCCGCGCCCAGAACCGCCGCGTCGAGATTCAGGTGCTCTCCAACATGCAGCAGGGCAACGCAGCTCCCGCAAGCGGCAACCCGTCCTAACTCGGAATTCAGTCCCGCTCGCTTAGGAGTGAGCGGCTGGCTGATAGGTCAAGAGGCTGGAGCCATGCTCCAGCCTCTTGACGTTTCCCACCACCTCCACCGCGCGCCGAGGTCCGCACCCGACCTCGGCATTCCGGAGTCCGCACCAACGTCCGCGCCCGAACCTCCGCGCCAAAAGAAAAGAGCCGGGCATTGGTGCCCGGCTCTCCCCCTTCTACTCCGTTGCCTCTTACTGCGGCTGCTGCGATCCGCCCGAACCCGAGCCGGAACCGCTGCCCGATCCAGACCCGCTGCCGCTGGACCCGGAACCCGAACCGCTGCCCATCGACCCGCTGGAACCGCTCGACCCGCTGCCGCTCGAGCCGCCGTGCTTCTTGTGCTTCTTGCCCGTCGAGCCGCTCTGCGACATGTCGCCACCGGAACCACCGGAGCCCATCGTGTCCGAGCTGCCGCTCGTCCCCGACGTCGAACCGCTGCTGCCCGAGTTGGAGTGATGCTTCTTCCCGCTGGTCGCGCCCGTGGTGCCCTGGCCGGACTGCATCGAGGGATCCGACGAGCCGGAGCTTTGCGAACCCTGCGAGGAGCCGCCCGTCTGGGCCACGCATACGCTTGCAACCAAGCAGAGTGTGGCTATCGCTGGGAGCTTATAGAACCTCATGGAAGGTCCTCCTTGCCTAAGTGAGATGCTGGATCAGTCACTGTGACAATGCTTTTGTGTGCACAGCTACCAAGGGAAAACCACAGTTTTGCCCAGTCAGAATGCAGTCATAACGAATACCGTCTACTCTGACTTACATGCGCTCGCGCGCCGCCCACAGGCCGAGTCCCGGGTTCGCTATATAGAAGACGTCTTCGTTCTCCACGTGATTCCATCCATGCTCCAGCCGCGCCGGATCGTAGCGCCGCAGCATCGCCTCCGGGTCGCCGTACGCAAAGCCCGCCTGCTCCACCTCATCGCGCTTCAGGTGTCCCGGGCACCACACAATGCGGAACCGCCCCTCCGACGAGCCGTGGATCAAATGCGCCGCCGCGCTCAGGTCATGCGCCAGGTCGGGGTGCTGCTTCACGGCTTCGATGGTCGCCGCCGTGCCGTGGTACCCGTAGCGTCGGATCAGTCCATCGATGGTGCGATCCTCGCCGAACTCCTTCACGCCCGGCGCCACAATAATCAGTTCGCCGCCATCGGCCAGCGCCATCCGCGTCCGGTAGATCGCCTTGTTGCCCAGCCACGTGCTCTGAAACTCGTGCGGGTCCAGGTACACCACCACCTTGCGCAGCGGCTCCACATACTCGAAGTTCACTTCGACGCTCAGCTCGGCGGCACGCAGAAAGCAGCTCTCGTCATCGCCCACAAACAAGCCGCGCACCACCGTGCGGCCGTCCGCCGTTCGCCCGATCACGGTCAGCACGTAGACGATCGGCAGCGCGCCCAGGAAATGATCGGAGGCATAGTTCAGCACGCGCCGCACCGGGTTGTCGGCGCGCCCCATGATGCGCTCCATCCCGTACACCGCGCCCAGGTAGTGGCTCCGGTTGATGCTGTCCGCGCCCCCCGTGCCCACCAGGATGTTCTTGTTGTAGTTCGCCATCCCGATCACTTCGTGCGGCACCACCTGGCCGATCGACAGGATCAGGTCGAACCCACCCTCCACCAGCAGGCGGTTCACCTGCGCCGGCCACGCGTAATCGACCGCGCCCTCGGACTGCTCGCGTACGAACGACGCCGGCACCTCGCCCAGCGTCACGATGTCCGTGCGCCACCGGTGAACACGGAACAGCGACGGTGGCATATCGCCGAACATGCGCCGCAACTGCTCCTCGCCCATCGCCGCATGCGTGCCCAGCGCGGGCATCACGCACCGCATCCGCTCGCCATAGTGCTGCCACGCCGCGCGCGTCAGGTCGCCGGCGCGGGAGTGGTAGCGGGTCTGGTCCGGCGGCACCGCGATCACGCGCTCGCGCGGGCCCAGCCGCTCCAGGCATCCAGTCAGCAGGGTCGCCAACTGCGCCGGGCTCAGCTCCGCGTCCACGCCACCCTCCGCCAGGTAAAGACTCATGCGGCGATCCTTCGTGTCAGCGGCTTCGCACTCTGCATAACGGCTTGGATGATCCGGCTCACGCGAGCTCCGCGCGCCGCAGTCCGGGCGCCAGTGTCGTCAACAGCAGCAGGCCCGTCAGGTACGCGCTCGCGGCAATCACAAACAGCGTCGCGTAGCTGCCCGTCACCTGCAGAATCCGCCCGATCAGCGCCGCAAACAGCACGCCCGCCGCCGAGCCGGCCGCCATCCCGATCCCCACCACCGCCCCCACTGCGCGCTTGGGGAACATGTCCGATGCCGTCGTGAACAGGTTGGCCGACCAGCCCTGGTGCGCCGCCGTCGCCAGACCCAGCAGCAGCACCGCGGTCCACGCATTGTTCGTCCGTCCCGCGAAGAACACCGGCACCGCGCAGCAGGCGCACAGCAGCATCGCACGCAGCCGCGCCCGCTCGATCCGCATCCCCGGCCGCGCAAACAGTGACGGCAGATAGCCGCCCCCGATACTTCCAGCCGCCGACAGGTTGTAGACCACGATCAGCGGCAGCCCCAGGTGCGCCAGCCCCAGGTGAAATCGCGCGTCCAGAAACTTCGGCATCCAGAACAGGTAGAAGTACCAGATCGGATCGGTCAGCAGCTTGGCCACTGCGAACGCCCACGTCTGCCGATGCCGCAGCAGCTCCGCCCACGACGTTCGTGCCGCGGCCGCCTCCTCGCCCTCCGGGTGCGTCACCGTCACTGCTTCTTGTACTGGCTCTTCTTCGATCAGCGCCAGCTCGGTCACCGAGACGCGCCTGTCCTCTTCGGGGCGGCGGTACTTCAAAAGCCACCACAGGATCCAGAGCAGGCTGAAGGTGCCGGTCGCCAGGAACGCAGGCCGCCAGCCGTAGTGCAGCGTGATCCACGGAATCGCCGCCGGGGCCAGAATGGCGCCGAGGTTCGCGCCCGAGTTGAAGATGCCCGTCGCCAGCGACCGCTCCCGCTGCGGAAACCACTCCGCCGTCGCCTTCACGGCAGCAGGGAAGTTGCCGCTCTCGCCCAGCCCGAGAAAGAAGCGCGCCACGCCGAAGCCGAACGCGGACCGCACCAGCGCATGCGACATCGCGGCCGCGCTCCACAGACCCATGATGACGACATAGCCGATGCGCGTGCCCAGCCGGTCCACCATCCGGCCCGCCACCACCAGCCCCAGCGCGTACGCCAGTTGAAACGCGCTGACAATGTAGCCGTACTGCTGCTCGTTCCAGCCGATCGAGTGCTGCAGCACCGGCGCCAGGATCGACAGCACCTGCCGGTCCATGTAGTTGATGGAGGTCGCGGCAAACAGCATGGCGCACACCGTCCAGCGCACCCGTGAGTGCGCCGGTCGTGTCCCGATCCCGATTGCCGGCGCTGCCACTCGCACTCCTCCGCACTCGCACCGCTTCCGGTGCATTGCCTCGCGCTGCCGACACGTCCGCTTCTGCCGCAGCCGCTAGCGCACCTGTCAGACAGCTTGACGAGAGCAGGGTCGCAGTTTGCCCGTCCGGCTCAGCACACGTCAAGCCCCAGAGTTCCCCACGGAGCAGGAACCGTGCGCGGATGTGTCAGTAGAGGCCTGTTTGCGTACCAAATTGCGCATTTGCGCGAACAGTCCGCTCCGCGGCTCTATCTCATGCAGGATGTTGAACTTAGGACGGCTTTCATCCGAAACTTCGCCCCCGGACCGCTCGCGCGAACACAGGCTCTGCGCACAGCTCTTGCGCCGCCGAAGGGCCGTATGTGATTGAAAATCAATCCCGGGACAGCTCCGTATCCGCCAGAACACTCTGCACCCGGATCAGGTGCTGCCGCATGGCCGACCGCGCTCCCAGCG